>CANRDR010000104.1 GCA_947629425.1 uncultured Bacilli bacterium
CCTCTTAAATCATATACGTCTAGTGATGAAGAAACTGGATTAAAACCAGGCGACTATGTAATAGATAGGTATGTTACTAATACATTAAATAAATTAGTAATAATAACTAGTTTAGGTAATTATATATTCTTACCTATACATGAAATAATATCAACTAAATGGAAAGATTTAGGAAAACATATTAGCAATTATGTAAGTATTAATCCAAATGACTCTGTTGTTAAATCATTTGTAATAACAGAAAATAATATGGATGAATTAGTTGCAATATATACTAAATTAGGTATGGCAAAAAGATGTAAATTAAAAGACTTTATAGTAAGTAGATATTCTAAAACTTATACATGTATGAAATTAAAAGAAGACGTAATAATAAATGCATATGCTTCAGATACAAAAAATGTATTAATTACTAAATCAGGTTATTATTTAAATTATAATATGGAAGAAATACCAGTTAGTAGTACTAAATCTAGTGGAGTAAAGGCTATAAATTTAAAAGATGATTTATTAATAACAGGTATACCTTATAATGATACTTATGAATATTTAACAGTTATTACTAATAAATTAACAGCAAAAAGAATTAAATTAAATGAACTTACTAGTCTATCAAGAGCAAAAAGAGGTAGTACTTTAATTAAAAAAGTTAAATCTACTAATTATGAAATAATAAATGCATATGTATCTAATAAAAATGATATATTTGGATTAATAAATGAAGAAAATTTAATAACTATAAAAAATACTGATATACCTATAATGGATTTAGTTAGTACTGGTAGTGTAATTACTAAAGAAAAAATAAATAACATATATAAAGTTAATGAAACAATTGATACTAATAAAGAAGTAGAAACATCAAATAATAATGAAACTAAAGAAATGACTATAGATGACTTTATAAATGATTTTAAGTTATAAAAATACACCTAATAAATAAAATATATTAGGTGGTTTTTTATGGATAAGAAACAAGAATTTAAAAACTTTGTATCTAAACATCCAGAACTTATTAATTTTATAAAAAATAAAGAATTTACATGGCAAGATTTTTATGAAATATATGATATATATGGTGAAAATGATGCTGCATGGAGTAAATATTTTAATAATACTACTACAACTGAACCTATTGGCGAATTAACTAATTTAGTTAAAAATATTAATATGGATAATATACAAAAACATATAAATACAGCACAAAAAGCAGTATCATTAATACAAGAATTAACTAGTAAGCCTGCTGCTAATTTAGTTGCAAAAACACCTAGACCAATAACTAAATTCTTTGGAGACTAAAAATGGAATTAAGTGTATTATATAAAATAAAAAGTGAAAAAAAACATTATGATTATTTAAGAAGTCATAGTATATGGTATAAATATTTAAATAGAAATCCAGATAATTATAAATTATTTTTAGATAGTTTTAAAAAATTTAATAGAAATGAAACTACTAATAAAATAAATAATACAATAAATACTATAGATACAGTTACTAATATATTAAAAGTATTAGAATAACTGTATTTTTTAATTTATTGATAAAAATAAAAATATATGATAATATCTAATTAACGATTGAATAGATGGTGGTTTTATGACTAATAAAAAAAGAATTACATTATGTATAACGGTAATTATTTTAATATTTCTAGCAATAATTGGGTTAACTTATGGATATTATATGACAAAAGTTAATAATAAAAGTATTTCAAGAGTTGGTGGCGATTTTGCTGATATATCTATTTATTTTAGTGATGGAAATGGGTTAGTAAAACCTGATAAAGTATTAAAACCTGGAAATGTAGTAGGGACAAAAGAATTTAGTGTTGTAAATAATGGTGATTTAAAATTTGATAATTATATTGTTTTTTTTGATAAAATCACTAATACTTTAGTTAATTCAAATGATTTAGTTTATGAACTAACTTGTAGTTCTAATAAGGGTGGTTCATGTAATGGTAAGAGTGAAACAGCATTTCCTACTACTAGTAGTGTTATAGTATATAATTCTATAGATAGTGGTGAAACACAAAAATATAGTTTAACTGTTACATTTAAAGATAATGGAAAAGATCAATCAGCAGATATGGGAAAAACCTTTATGGGTAGAGTAAATATAACTGATGCAATTAACAATGTAAAATAAAAAGATGAAAAAAATAAAAAAAATATTGATTTTAAAAATCTGTTTCAATTTTTGAACAGATTTTTTAAATGTATGCATCAATTTATTAAATTGCTTATACCTTTTTAATTTTTTGTTTGCAGATTTTGAAAATCGATATTTTGACATTATAAATTAAATGTTATATACCTTATTTGAAGGGAGGTTTATTATGCATAATTTAGTATATTTAATTGGAAGATTAGTAAGTGATCCAGAATTAAAAACTAGTGAAAACAATAAAAATTATACAACTATAACACTAGCTGTACAAAGAAATTTTAAAAATGCAGATGGAATATATGATACTGACTTTTTAAAATGTATTTTATGGAATGGTATTGCTACTAATGTCAATGAATATTGCAAAAAAGGCGACTTAGTTGGAGTAAAAGGAAGACTTCAAGTAAGAAAATATGAAGAAAACGAAGAAACTAAATATATCACTGAAATAATAGTTGATAAAATAAGTTTCTTAGCAAGTAAAAAGTTAGAAAATGAATCCTAATTATCATAGCCAAAGAAAGGATTTATTTTCTTGACTTTTTTCATTTCAATTTTATTTTCATATAAATCTATAAATTCATTATGAATACCAGTATATAAATAATTTAAAAAATTATCTATCATAGCATCAAATAAATCATCATTTTCTGGTAATTTATAAGTATTTGTATTTATACAATTTTCAATATATTCTAATAATTCATCATCTATAAAAATAATATCATTATCTTCTTCTTTATCATTTGTTATAGTATCACTATCACAACATAATACAACATAATTATCTTCTAAAATTATTCTTTCTACTATAGATTTAAAAGTATTTAAAGTATATTCATCAAATCTATTTTCACTAAATTTTATAATATTTTGATCATATTTATCAGTATCTAATATTTCTTTAATAATATAATCATGATCAATAGGATCTGTCGTATCAAGTAACATAATCAAAACTTGTCTCGTTAAATTAACTATATTAGTTATTTCTATTAAAGATAAATCATTATATATTTTTTGAAATTTATTTTTAAATTTATCACATAATTTAATATAATCTTCATTCATATATTTTTTAAAAATATTTTTAAGAGCAAACTGTGTAGTTTTAGCCTGAACTAAAAAATTATTTAATAATAAATCTTTAATATTATCTTTATTGTTATATAGTTTTATAATATAGTCTTTTTCTCTATTAATAATTGCCCAAGTTAATGCATTATCATATAACGTTTCTATAAAGTCATTAAAATATTCTTTATTAAATTTTCTTAAAACATTAAAATTTACAGGAAGATTATTATAATCTAATTCATAATTTATATCAAAATCAACTATTCTTTTTTCAGCTAATTCATTATAATAATCTTCTTTTATTAATAATAATGCTAAATCATATATTTCTTCTTCCATATTCCAAATCCCTCTTCTTTAGAATATTATAATAATTAATTGTAATTAAATCAATTACAAATTTATATATTTTAATAGGTGAGATATGAAATATTTTAAAATAATTGGAATTTTATCATTATTAGTATTTTCATTTTATTTAACAGACTATGTTACTAATTTAGCCCTTGAAAGTAATCCATTAATAAAAAGTATAGAAAATGAAAGTGATAATTATTTAGTAAGTAGTGTTAATGCTACAATAGATAATAATACTATTATTCCAGGAATTAAAGGAAAAAAAGTTAATGTAATGGAAAGCTTTATTAATATGAAAGATTTTAAAGCTTTTAATGAAAATTATTTAATATATGATTATTTTAGTCCAGAAATTAGTTTAAATGATAATATAGATAAAGTTATTATATCTGGTAATAAAACAATAAGGCAAATTAGTTTATTAATAGATAATAATAAAGAAATAATAGATTATTTAAATAAAAATGAAATAAAATATTCTAAATTATTAACTGTAGATGAAACAATAGATTATAATGAAAATATTAATATAGAATCAGATACTAAATTATTTAATGATTTAGATACATTATTAAATAAAAAAGATTTAAATAAAAAAATATGTATAATAGATTATTCTAATATAGATAATTGTATTAAGAAAAAATATTATTTAGTAAAACCTACAATAACTATAAAAAATAATACTATATCTAATAATATTAAAGAAATAGAAAATGGTAGTATTATATTAATAGATGATAACTTAACTTTAGATAATTTAAAAATTATTTTAAATAGAATAAATAATATGGATTTAAAAATTGTATATTTAAGTGAAATTATTAAAGAATAGTAATAGACTTTTTTTCATTTTATGATATACTTATTTTAGAAATGGTAGATGGTTATTTTGAAAAAAAGAATAATTAGTGCAGGTATTATGCTTTTAATAGTTATACCTTTAATTATATTAGGTGGTATTCCTTTTGCACTTGCTGTTGGATTAATAGGAATACTTGCTTATAAAGAATTAATAGATTTAAGAAAAGAAAAGAAAAATGATTATCCTAATTTAATAAAATTATTAGGATTAATAGATGTATTATTTCTTATTTATTCTAATTTTGAAAAATATGGTTTATTATTTGGAGTATCGTATAAAATTATTTGTGGAGTTATATTAAATTTAGCAGCACCTATAATTTTATATAAAAAAGAATATAATGTAGATGATTTCTTTCATATGTTAAGTAATGTATTATTTTTAGGAATTGGATTTAATTTAATAATTTCAGTATATAATTATAATATAAAATATTTTTTAATGTTAATATTAATAACGGTATTAACTGATACGTTTGCATTATTTGGTGGTAGATTAATAGGAAAACATAAATTTACTAAAATTAGTCCTAATAAAACTATAGAAGGTTGTATTGTTGGTTCTTTAGTTTCTACTATTGTTTGTTCAATGTATTATGTAAATGTAATAAGTAGTGATAATAATTTAATTAGAACAATTTTATTAATATTATTATTTAGCATAATAGGACAAATTGGAGATTTATTCTTTAGTGCTATTAAAAGAGAATATAATAAAAAAGATTTTTCAAATTTAATACCAGGACATGGTGGTATATTAGATAGATTAGATAGTATTATATTTGTATTATTTGCATTTGTAGTATTTATGGCTTATTTATAGGAGGATGAAATGATAGTAACATTAATTATTTTAATTATAATGCTTGGTATACTTATATTTGTTCATGAATTTGGGCATTTTATAGTTGCTAAGAAATGTGGTGTACATGTAGATGAGTTTGCTTTAGGTATGGGACCAATAATT
>CANRDR010000105.1 GCA_947629425.1 uncultured Bacilli bacterium
CTAAAAGCAATAAAACAATAGTTGATTTAGTAGAAAGCGTATTAAAAGAAGATTTTAAATTAGGTAAAATAAAACAAAGCATATAGAAAACTCTATAAATAGCAACTTAAAAAGAATTGCAATAAAACTTGGAATTGGTATATACGAAGAAGAAAATACAAAAGGAAAATTAACAAAAAAGACTGATTTTCATACTCATTGTTTAAGAGGTACATTTGCAACAAGATGTGCTGAAGCTAAAATTGCACCAGCAGTTCTAAAAAAGATATTAGGTCATTCAGATATTACTGTAACTATGCAATATTATGTTGATGTAGATAGTGAATTTGAAAACTCTGAAAGTAAAAATGTTGAAGATTATTTAATAGATAAAGAAATTTTTGGAGTGGACTTTTCTGCAGAAGATAAAAGTGCTTAAAATACTAAAGAAAATAAAATAGAATTTGTTGGAATTTAATAGCATAAAAAGTATTAATTTTTCAACAAAAAACTTCAACAATTAAAAATAGTTCTTTGAAAATATTGATATATAAAGAAAAATAGCATTTGAGGTATTACCTCGCCTCGACCAATTTGTAAAAAATCTGCAACAGCTGATATAAGCTGGATAGCAGACTTTTTTGTTATATTTTCTCAAAAAAGTTCTTTAAATACTTGTAGGATTCTCTAAAGTCTTTAAAGTCTTATAAATAGTGACTTTCAAAATTCTAAAGTTGTGTAGAGATGTGTAAATTTTTTTGCTCTTGCAGAAAAAAATGTAAAAATTGCAGAAACTATTGTTGTAGTAAATTTATTTGACTTTTTTTAAAAATCTGTGTATAATAATTATAGGAAATGAACATACAGAAATGTGTGTTACCACAATGTGATAAGCACTACATTGCCGTCCAAAGCAAAATGTAGTGCTGTTTTATTTATTCCTTATTAGTCCAAATTATGTATATAATTGTCAATAAGGTTATGTTTAATGTTGCTGAAATCATAAGTCCATATATTAAGAATAATATAAATCCCATAAACACCACCTCACTTTCCCATAGCAAATCGCTATGTAGTAAAGTGGCAACACTCACATCTGCTTTTCTATTCATTTCCTATGTAAAATACTATACACTATTTTTTTACATATTTCAAGTGAACATACAATTTTTTATTATATTATAAAAATGTTTTAAAAGCTAAATTATAAAACTTTTATTTATTAATTCATTACTTCTTTACTTCTCAATGTTTAGACATTAATTTAAAATATACTATTAATTTAAGGATATTAGTAAAATTGCAAAAACTAATAAATTATTTTTTTGCCATATTTTCATTAAATTTTTTGCATTCTTCATAGTTTCCAGTATTTATTTTTTCTTCTCCTGCTATTTTTTTTAATAAATTAATTATATCATTTGTTTTTTTCTCATTTTGCCTATATTCTGAGTTAGATTCAGAAATATTATATTCAAACATTTTAAACACTATTATACCAAACACCATAAATTGTAAAAGAATATACAGTAATCCATCTAAAATAATTAATCTTATAATTTCATTTTTTATTATATCATAAAAGAAAACAATTACAATTAATAGTAATATAGAAACAAACATAATTTTTTTTGCAATACTAGAAAATTTTTTATCCAACTTTGCTTCTACTATTTTTACTGTTGCATTAGAGTATCCTATTCCAAAAACAGAAATAATAGTTATAATAAATCCTGTAATAATAGACAAAAGATTTATTAACATATCTTGATTATTCTCTCCAAAAATCTTTTCCAAAGTATAAGTTGAAATTTGTTCTTTACAAATAGTAATACAATCAATTTTAAAAATATATGTATTTAAGAAAAATATAATTGCTATTATTAGTGTAAATATAATAATATATTTAGGGATTGTTTCTATAATTGAATTTATTCTTTCTTTCATACTTTTACCTCTATTTTATTTATATCTCGTGGTTCTATATAAATATTAGGCATATTTACGTTTTGACAGTTTTGAAAGAATTTAATTTGACTATTTATTAATTTTCCTGAAAAATTTTCAAATACATCTATTATTGTATTTCCCAAATATTCAGGAGCAGGATTTTTTTCATTGCTATTTTCTAAAACTCTAACACTTAAAACAGTATGTACGTTTTTTAAATCTATATCTTCCATTTTATTCTTATTATTTTTATACCTAATTTTTATATTTTTTATAGAATCTAAATCCATATTTAATGCTTTTATTAACATAAGAATAGCTTGTTTGTTCATTGTTGACTTTCTATTTTCAAATGCACCAAATTGGAGTCTGACAATATTGGCTTCATATTCATTAGATGTTTCTTTAAAATTTTCAAATATATTCATAATACATTTATTATTTTCTTCATTTTCTTTTAAAAACTCATATTGATTTTTTGATAAATCTAATGTAATCTGTACACTACGAATTTGTGAAGAATTATTTAATTCTTCTTCATTAAAATCATTAATAACTTCACTTAATCTAACGTCCCATATATTATTTTCTTCATTAGGTAAAAAACTAGAAAAATACTGTTCAATTAGTTTTTTCTTTGCACCGTATGTATTAAAGTCCATAGCAAGTGTCCTATATGCAGAATCATATACAAGAGTTACTAATTCAACAACATCATCTTTAATTTCTGAATATTTAGGCTTTGTTAATTGACCAGTATATGGTTTATAATTTAATCTAAATTTACCAAAAGGAATAATCCTTTTTTCTTTATGAGAATCATTATAAATAATAGGGAAAATTGCAACTATATCGTTTTCAATTTTTCGCAATCTATCTTCCCATTTTGCTAAACTAATATTATCTAAAAAGTCAATAAAATTTAAATTAGTCAATTCATTATTCTTATATATTCCTACATTATAAAAAAATATTGTTTTTCCCATTTTTATCCCCTCAATCTTTCGACACAATTTTACCATAAATTTCTTTTTTTTTCAATAATTTACATTTGCAAAATTGCAGAAACAAATGCAGAAACTACTAAATACTAAAAACATATAAATCAGCATTGTCAATAGTTTCGGAAGAAAAGTGCCATAATAGTTGGAGAACACCTCGACCAATTCATAGAAAGTCTGCAACAGCTGATATAAGCTGGATAGCAGACTTTTTTATTGTGCCATATTCTATAACGAGTGTTAAGTAATTTTATACATCCAAAAATCTAATAATTATGTTTTAAAACTTCCAAAATTATTAATTCAATACATCTTATCTTTAAAAACAAAAAAATAATGAAATCCAAATATAATTTTTTAAAATACAAGCCTTAATTTTATTCATTGACTTTACAAAAAGCATATGATAAAATTAAAAATAAATAATGAGATTAAGGGAGTATTAACCAAAGAAAAACAAAGAATGGAGAAATTCAAATATAATGAAAAACAAAATAGTAACAATAGTATTAAGCGTAATATTATTTATTGTACCAGCACTAATAGCACCACAAATTTGGTGTAATTATAATATACCAAAAATAATAGTATTATTAATATGTGGACTAATTTTACTTGTTATAACACTATTAAGAATAGAAGAATTAAAATTTGACAAACAAGACATATTAATATGTGCATTTGGAATATTAGCCATTTTAAGCACTATATTTTCTAAAAATGTAACTACATCATTCTTTGGAGAAGAAAACAGATATGAAGGCATATTAACAATTATCACATATATTCTAATATATTATAATGCCAAATACTATTTTAAAAATTACAAAAATTTCTTATATATTGGAACAATAATATATATATTAATATGCATATTTTCAATAATACAATTTTATGTAGGCAATAATATTATATTTTCACCAATATTTGGAAAGGGAGCCAATGGAACATTTGGAAATGTAAACTTTGCAGGAAGTTTTATAAGCATTATTTTACCAGCATTTATAATAGGATATATTTTAAGAAATAGAAAAATATATTTAATAGGTAGTATAGCAGGTTTTAGTAGCATGGTAATGTGTATAACAAGAAGTTCATGGGTTGCATTTTTCATATATATGCTTATTATAACAATATATCTTATTAAAAATAAAAATAAAAAATATTTTAAAAGGTTTATTATAATAGCAATTGCTTTTAGCATATGTTTTATAGGAATAAAATCTATAGACAAAAACAAGCAAATTTTTAATAAAGTGAACGCTACAAAAGCTGAAATAGAAAATTTATTTGAAGCCAATACAAATGGAACTGAAGAAGATTCATCAAAATTGTTAAGCAAAGAAGAAAAAACAAAGATACTAGATAAATTAGCATCAGGAAGAGTTGGAATTTGGAAACTTACTTCAAAAATTATCTATAAAACTCCGATTTTAGGATGTGGGGTAGATGCAATAAAAGATGGATTAGAAAAATTATGCCCAATGGATAATATAAATTATATACTTGATAATAATATGTATATAGATAAAGCACATAACGAATATTTACAAATAGCTGCTACAATGGGAATACCAGCAATAATAATATATCTAATATTTATTAGTACAATAGAAATTTCTTGTATGAAAAAAATGCTAAAACATAAGGTGATAGCAATATATTTCATTATTATTACTAGCTACTTAACACAAGCATTTTTTAATATTAGTACTATCGGTGTTGCACCTATATTTTGGTTTATATTAGGAATGGCATCAAGAAATATTAATCGAAACAAAACAAGCACTTCATAATAAAGTGCTTGTTTTAGTTATCATTTGATTTTTTAATGTTTTTAGCAATATCTGTTGTATTTCTACAAATTACTAATAAAATTAATGAAAATTCATAAATAACTCTTACAACAACATTTCCTAATAATAAAGACATTAAGAAAAGTAAGAAATTAGTTCCTATCAAAGCAAAAGAAGATAGTGTTACATAAATAGCAAGTATCAAATAAGTAATTTTTAGTAATGTTTCTAAAAACATTTTTTTAAATGATAGGAAATCATATAACCATCCAAGGAAACCTGTAAATTTTCCTTCATTTTTTTTACTTAAGAATAAGAAATATACCAATATTCCTCCTACAACAGCTAAAATTAAAGATACAATTATCCATACAGAACTTCCAACAGCACTATCAAATGCAGAAGTACCATACGTTCTAGAATTAAACATATTCATTCCTCCTTTTATTTTTTGATTATATTACCATAAAATGTAAAATATGTCAACTAATTATAAAAGATAAAAAGAACTAGATTACTTTTATAAGGAGAAATCTAGTTCAATAAACAAAAAATAAGTATATAAATATATGAGTTATTAATGTGATTTTAGCAAAAAAAATAATATAAGTCAACAAAAATAATAAATTTTTATAAATAAATGT
>CANRDR010000106.1 GCA_947629425.1 uncultured Bacilli bacterium
ACATTATTAGAAAATGAAAAAACATTAAGAAAAGATACAGATGATTATGGAATAACTTATTATTATAGAGGAAATGTTATAGATAATTATTTAACATTAGGTAATATGTGTTGGAGAGTGGTAAGAATACAAGGTGATGGTTCAGTAAAATTAATATTAGAAGACAAAGCAGGACCATGTAGTGAAAATACAATAACAAATCCATCAGGAGAAAATGCATTAATAGGAAAGGCAGTTTATGGAGTAATTAGAAAACCAGAAGAGGGATTAGAAAAATTAGTTGAAAATTATATAGAAGAAAAAAATGGTGTAAGAGGTAAATTGATGCAGTGGTTAGATGAAACAAGTGTTAATCAAGATTTATTAAAAAAAGAAAAATTTTGTTTGGGTTATGATGGAAAAGAACATTCAGTAAGTGAAGTGAAATTAGGAACATTGTCCGGCAATAAAGCATATGCAAGTACTTTAAATTTTAATCATAAAGAAGAAAAATGTGATACAAATAAAATAGGATTATTAAATTTAGAAGAAATAAGATATGCAGGTACAAAAAATACATATTTTAGTAACGGAAAAACTTTTATGTTATTAGATATATTGTTTCAAAATTATACATCCTCTCCAACACCATCGAGAATAGATGATGTATATGCTATTTATAGTTCTACTGATGATATACAATGGAATACGGTTGAATCTGGTTCATTTGATGCTAGACCGGTAATAGTATTAAATTCAAATATAAAAATAATAAGTGGAGATGGAACATTAACCAATGCTTATATTATTGAATAATAAAATATAAGTAAATATAATAGAAAATCAAGATATTAAAATGTCTGATTTTTTTAATATTTACAACTATTAATTGTTCTTATTGCAAAAGTTTTTAATTAAAAGTATAATAGAGATGTAAATATTTATAAGATTATTATTAATATTTAATAGATGGAGGATTTATGGAAATAACAACAACATCCATAATTGCTCTCGTTATTGGTTTATTTGTTGGGGCTCTAGCAATATACGTATTTATCGTATTAACAGGTGCTGGAGCAGGTAAAAAAGCAGAAAAAATATTAAATGACGCTAAAAAAGATGCAGAAAAATATAAAAGAGATGGAATCTTAGAACTAAAAGAAGAAAGCTATAAAATAAAGGCTGAAACAGATAAAGAAATAAAAGAAAAAAAACAAGAAATTATTGAAAGTGAAGAAAGATTATTAACACGTGAAAAATCTCTTGATAAAAGAGAAGAAATGTTACAAAATAGAGACAATCTTTTAGAACAAAAAGATAATAATTTAAGTGCTTTACAAAAACAAATCCAAGAAAAAGAGAAAAAAATGGATGATCTTCTTAATGAAGAAATGAAAAAATTAGAAGGAATTGCAAAATTCACAAAAGATCAAGCACATGATTTAATATTAAGTCGTGTAGAAGATGAAATGTCTACTGAAATCGCTAATTTAATTAAAGAAAAAGAAGCAGAGGCTAAAATAGAAGTGGATAAAAAGGCTAAAGACTTATTAGTTAATTCTATGCAAAGATATAGTAATGACGTAACAACTTTACAAACAGTTCATACTATACAGTTACCTAATGATGAAATGAAGGGTAGATTAATAGGTAGAGAAGGAAGAAATATAAAGGCTATAGAAGCAGTTACAGGAGTTGATTTAATAATAGATGATACACCTGAAGCTATAGTAATATCTTCATTCGATCCTTATAGAAGAGAAATTGCTAAAATAACTATTGAAACACTAATAAAAGATGGTAGAATACATCCAACTAGTATAGAAGAAATATACGAAAAAGTTAAAAATGATATGGCTTCTAAAGTAGTAGAGATAGGTAATGATGCAATAATAGAATTAGGACTTTCAAAATTTGATCCAGAACTTTTATCACTAATTGGTAAATTAAACTATAGAACAAGTTATGGACAAAATGCCTTACAACATTCAATAGAAGTTGCACATCTTTGTGGACTTATTGCAGGTGAATTAGGTGAGAATGTAACATTAGCTAAAAGAGCAGGATTACTTCATGATATAGGAAAATCTATAGACCATGAAGTAGAAGGAAGCCACGTTGAAATTGGGTTAGATATTGCTAAAAAATTTAAAGAAGATCCAATTGTAATAAATGCAATTGCATCACATCATGGAGATACAGACGCAACAAGTGTAATATCAATAATAGTACAAATTGCAGATACATTATCAGCTGCAAGACCGGGAGCACGTAATGATTCATTAGAAAACTATATTAAAAGATTAGAACAACTAGAAAGTATAGGAGATAGTTTTGAAGGTGTTGAAAAAACTTATGCAATGAAAGCAGGACGTGAAATAAGAGTTATTGTTAAACCTGAAGAAATAGATGACTTAAAAAGTGTTAAAATGGCACGTGAAATTAAAGATAAAATTGAAAGTACTATGCAATATCCAGGAACAATTAAAATTACTGTTATTAGAGAAACTCGTGCACAAGAAGAAGCAAAATAAAAGATTTAGAAAGTTAACTAAATCTTTTTTAATACATTAAATTCTTCTATAAAATATCTATCTGTCATACCTGCAATATAATCTATTATAATTCTATACTTATTATTATTTTTTATATAAAATTCATCCATATTATTTAAAAAGTTTTTATAAATATTATAATTAGTTAATTTATTATCTAAAATATAAATACATTTATCAAATACTACATTAAACATAAATTCATATTCTTTTATTTCATCTTTACTATTCGCTAAATTATAAATATTTTCATAATTAAATTTAATTAAATCATTTAAAGCATTATATACTTCATTAGATAACTTAATATAATTTTTATTATATGAATTATTTATTATATCCATAATTAAAGTATTAACAATATCTTTATTATCTGTACCTAGTATATTTTTAACATTATTTGGAATATCTTCAACACTAACTTTATTTAATTCTATTGCATCACATAAATCTCTTCCAATATAACCAATAATATCACTAATTCTAACAACACATGCTTCTAAAGTCATAGGAGTTAAATTACAATGTTTATCTTTGTAACAATTGTTATAATCATTTAAAAAATCATCTTTACTTTTTTCTTTATAAGTATATGTATCTAATAATCTTTCACCATTATGACAAAGTATACCATCTAATACTTGAATAGTAATATTTTTACCCTTACCATTATTTTCTAAAGTCATTAAAGTTCTTACACTTTCTACATTATGTGAAAAATAAGTATTATCATATTTTAACGATAATTTATTTAAAATATTTTCACCAACATGTCCAAAAGGAACATGTCCTAAATCATGACCTAATCCAATCGCTTCAATTAAATCTTCATTTAAATTTAATGCTCTTCCAATAGTTCTTGCTATTTTGCTAACTAATTGTACATGAATAATTCTTTTAGAAATATGATCATTATTATTGTTAGTATATACTTGTGTTTTATCACTATATCTTGTATAAGATAAACTATGTATTATTCTATCAATATCTCTAAAATAATTACCTCTGATATCATCTTTAAATGCATCTAATCTAATGGCATCTTTATCAAGAGTTGCATATTTAGATAAATTAGTTTCATACTTTAACATATTATCTTTAATTTCTTTATTCATATGTATCACCTAAAAATATTATATCAAAAAAACAAATCTTATTTATTTTTTTTATCTTGATTTGTTTTCTTTTTTTTATTTTTATTAATTAATCTAACTTTAACTCCTCTATCATATGAAAATTTCTTTTTTACTCCTTCAGGTAAATTTACTTTATAAGTTCTCAAATTAGCACCTCCTTAAAACTAGAATTAGTATAGCATAAATTTATAAAAAATACTATAATATTGTTGGTGATGCTATGAATGTTTTTGTAATTGGTGGAGGTGCTAGTGGATTAGTTGCTGCTATAAAAGCTAGTGAGATTGGTTGTAATGTAACTATATTAGAAAGAAATGATAAATGTGGAAAAAAATTATTATTAACAGGTAATGGTAGATGTAATTTTTATAATGATTTTCAAAGTATAGATAAGTATCACTCTAATAATATAGAATTATTTAAAAATATATTAGATTCTAAAAAAGATGAAATAATTAAATTTTTTAATGATTTAAATGTTGTAGAAAAAAACATAAATGGTTATTATTATCCATATACTAATCAATCAATAACTATATTAAATGCACTTTTATATAAATTAGAAGAATTAAAAGTTAAAATTATTTATAATGAATACGTTACTGATATAGAAAAACAAGATAGATTTATTATAAAAACTAATAATAATATTTATTATGCTGATAAAGTAATATTATCAACAGGGTCTTTATCTTATAAAAAAACAGGAAGTGATGGAATAGGTTATAAAATACTAAAAAAATTAGGTCATAATATTACTGATATATATCCATCTTTAGTACAAATAAATGGAAGTGATAATTATTATAAAAAATGGAATGGAGTAAGAAGTGAAGTATCTTTAACTTTAAAAAGTAATAATGAATTTTTAAAAGAAGAAAGAGGAGAAGTACAATTTACTGATTATGGAATAAGTGGAATATGTACATTTAATTTAAGTGGAATAGTGTCAAGAGAATTAAGTAAAAATAAAAAAGTAACAATAGAAATTAATTTCATTCCATGGTTTAATGGTAATAAAAAAGATTTTATAAATTGGTTAAATAATAAGAATAAAAATTATACAGTATCAAAAATATTAGATGGATTTTTAAATTATAAAATAACTAATTTAATATTAGAATTACTTAATATAGATAAGAATAAATATTTAAAAGATATTAATATAGATGAGTTAGTTGATAAATTAATGAATTTTAAATTTAATGTATTATCTACTAAGTCATTTGATTTTGCACAAACTTGTACTGGTGGAGTATATTTAAATGAAATAAATACTAATACTTGTGAATCTTTAAAAGTTAAAGGACTATATATAACTGGAGAATTATTAGATGTAGATGGAGATTGTGGAGGATATAATTTAAGTATTGCGTGGATGACAGGATTAATTGCTGGTGAAAATATAAAAAGTATCTTGTGAATATAGTAAGATTTATATGAAACAAAATGACCTTTTTAACTTAACTGTGTCAGAAAGACATATTTAAGTTAAGGAGGATTTTTTTATGAATATGTTAACAATAG
>CANRDR010000107.1 GCA_947629425.1 uncultured Bacilli bacterium
AGATAAAATTTGATAAAAAAACAAGTATTTATAGTACTTGAACAACTATTTTTGGTCTACAAGTGTCAAACTTGGGAATACATTATAAAAATTTATATGCAACATATAATTTAGGCCCATTACTAATTAGAAATCCACATTTTAAAGATCATATAGTAAAAGAAATATTAGAAAAAAAAGAAATACTTTATAAAAAGGTATCTTCAATAGATGAAAAAGCATATAACGAATATATTAAGAATTTTGTTTCTTAAAAAATATAATAGTTGTATAATAATAATTAGGTGATAGTATGAAAAAATTATTTAAAGAAAATAGCAAATTATTAATAATAATATCTATATTAGAAATAATATTATCTATATTTTTCTTAACTTATTTTAGTTATGTAGATAGATTAACATATATAGAAAATTCTAATGACTTAGTATTATTAATACAAAATATGTATACATCCACTTGGTGGGCATTAATAATATGTATGATTAATTTAATAAGTATATTTACTATAACTAGTATAATTTATAAAAAAAATTACTTACATTTTATATCTATATTAATATGGTTAGTATTACTAATATTATCTTTAGATTTTACTAAAGGAATAAAATATAATTTATCTAATTTATTTATATTTGTACCTATTATTATAATAAATATAATAGCGTATAAAAATCAAAAAAATAAAGTATCATAAACTTTATTTTTTAAATGGTTTTATAACTAAGATAGATTCTTGTATTTTTTTTAATGATTTAGATATTTCTTTTATAGTATTTATATTTAATTTATCATATAAATCCATTTCATTATATAAATATTTATCATACATTAATATATTATCTTGAATATTATTATTTACTGTTTCTATATTATCAAAATGTAATAAATAATTAGATTTTAATACTTTAATTTTTCTTTCTAATTCTTCATTATTTATATTTATATTATTTAAAGTATCTTTAACCATATTAATAAACATTACAGGATAATCTGTATCAGTTGATAAACTTACAACTATATAATCTTTAGTATATGTTTTATTAATAATTATTCCATCATTTATAACACTATTATTTATTAATTTATCTTGTATATCACTAGTAACACCGTATAATATATTAAATATTGTATCTATATATAAATATAATAATTCATCTTTTAAAGATAATTTTTTAAAATTCTTTTTAGGTATTTTTAAATTAATACATACTTTATTAGTTTCAACATTCATTTCTATTTCTTCATATTCTTTATTAACTTTTATAGGTTCTATTATCTTTTTTCTAATTATTTCATTATTATTATATTCTTTATTTTCTTTTTCTTCTAATATCGCTAATGCTTCATAAGGATTTACATTACCTGTTATTATTACAAACATATTATCAGGATTATAAAATGTATTATAACATGTTAATATATCATCTAATGTTATTTTTTTTATATCTTCTATATCTCCACTTATTAATTTATTTCTTAAATCTTTAACGAATACATTTTCTAAAGATTTATATGCTAATTCTGTATTAGGATCATTTTTATACATATTTATTTCTTCTTTAATTATATCTCTTTCAGAATTAATTAATTCTTTAGTAAAATATGGTGTTTCTACATAATCTAATAAGTATTCAAAGTTTTCTTTAAAATTAGTAGAAGAAAATACTTCATAACAAGTTACATCATAAGAAGTATACGCATTTATAGAAGAACCTAATTTAGAATAATAATCAAATACACTACCATTTTCTAAATTAAATTTTAAATGTTCTATATAATGTGCTATACCAGATGGAACTATATTATATTTTGTATCATTATTAGTTTTAAATTCTGTATCTACAGAACCAAATTTAGTACTATAAGTAATATAATAATTTTCTTGATTAGTATTAGGTAATACATATAATTCTAATCCATTATTAAGTTTATGATAATATAAATATTCATTTGTATTTTTTATATTAATTTTTTCCATTATTATCCTCTTTCATACATAATATTGTATTTATTTTTATTTTTTTATGAAAATTTATTATATCTTCTATATTAACTTTATTATATTTATTTATTCTAGTTTCTATAGGTTCTAATCCATATAAGTTTTTAAATATATAATTATCTATTATTCTACTAGGATTATCTAAAGACATTTTTAATGTAGTTTCAGCTAATTTTTTTACATTATTTAATTCTTCTTCATTTATATTTTTCATGTCATTAATTGATTTTTTTATTAATTTTATTGCACTAGATTCATTATTTTCTGATATTGCTGTATGTATAATAATTAAGTTATCAAATTTTTGATATATACTAGAACAGTTATAACATAATGAATTATCATTTCTTAAATTATTATATAGTTTAGTATCTAATGAACTACCTCCTAATAACATATTATAAATATATCCTACATAATTTCTTTCATAATCATTCATATTATCTATGTTTAATCCAAAACATATATTTTCTTGATTAAAATTATTGTATTCATATATTATTTTTTCTTTTTTTCTAGATTCATTATCTATAATATAATCTATTTTATGGTTTTTAAATATATTTATTTTTAAATTATCTTTTATTATATTAGATACTTTATCCATATCTAAATCACCTATTATATATATATCTATATAATCATGATCTAACATACTTAAATAATATTCATATAAGTTACTTTCATTAATTAATTCTAAATCACTTATATTTCCATTTATATCTATACTACTAACTTTATTAGGATACATATTTTGAAGTAATCTTTGTATACTTAGTTTTTTTGGATCTTCTATTATACTTTCTATATCATTTTTTAATCTATTTTTTATATATTTAAATGTATTAGTATCAAATTCATTTATATTTATATTAGGATTCATAATAGATTCTATTGGAAATTTTATAAATTCTTCTATATTTTCATTAACTAAATCAGGATTAATAAAATCAAAACAAAAACTAGTTAATATACTTTTACCAATTCTATTATTAACTGAATAAAAATAAGCATTATATAATTCTTCTAATTTTATCATTAATTCTTTTTTAGTTTTATAAAATTTAGTATTTTCAACTAACATTAAAGAAAGTAAACTTCTTTTAGTAATATTTTCAATATCTATATTATTTCTAAATATTATTTCCATATGACATGTTTTAAATTTATTAGTTTTTACTGTATATATATTATAAGTATCAGTTTTATACTCTTTATATATCATTGTTTACACCTCATTTTTATTATGTGTTAAATTAATAAAAATATAATTATTAATAAAACTTTTTATAATTATATTTTATTAGAAATATTTATAAATTACTATATATTTTTATATAAATATTTACAAGTATTATTTTTTATGATATAAATTAGATGGATAGGTAAATTAAAACACATCAAGAAGAGATTTCTTGATGCCTTCCAAATTTTTATTACTTGAAAGACATTCCAAAACCCTCTGTGGAAAAGAATGTCTTGTTTTTTTATTTTTAAACATCTAATTTATCTAAGGTGATACATTTTGTTATGTCTATGATGTTTTATAATTTATCTATATAATAGATAAATTATAATAAAAATTAACAAGAATATAACTATTTGATAAAATACTTTTTCTTTCATCATATAAACACTCACTTCTAGGAGGTATCATTCTCCCACAATTTGATGTGTTAGTTGCTATATTAACACAATGTATTTGCAAACTGTGTCAGTTGGTGTCGAAGATTTAAATTTTTTTATATTTTTTCATAATAAAAGAAAAAAATTGCTAGTTTTAGGGCTAGCAAAATTAAACAACGTATGGATTAGTTTTTGTACCTAATGCATTATTTATAGTTATATTATTTAAAACTATCATTGGTCTTATATGTGAATTTTGAGTTGGATTATTGCCTAAATCGTTTGTGCCACCATAATTCTCTTTCGCAGGTGATACATCACTTACACTGCTACCATAAGTTGTTTTATCACTACTAACACCATATCTAGCGGGAGATAAAGTCCACCACCATCCACTAGAATTATGTATATAATTTGATTTAGCGTTTTCAATAGAAGTAACCCAGATTAAACCTGCAAAATGTATTTCATCTATTGTAATAGTTGAAACATAATCTTTAAATTTTGTATTTTTCTCTGTTGATTTTAGTGTTGCATATCTATCTTTAGCTGTAATTTTTACATTTCTAAAGAATGCTTCATAATAGCACTCTTCATTTTCTAAACAATAATTTTCATCAACTATTTCTCCATCGTTATTATAATAATCTTCAAAATTACCTAAATCCCATGTTGCATACTTTATTTTATCTTGAAACTCATTTTTTAATGTTGATTTATTATTATTTGGATAATTAGATTCTTGATAAGTGGCAAAATGTTCATCAAACCATTTTTGAAGTTTTGCTCTTAGACAATACGAATAATTGTTACTAGTACAATTTAAATAATCTATTTGATATGGGTTTTCTTTTGTTCCATCTCCAATATATCCATAACTACTACTTCCTATAAATGCATTATCACCACCTGTTGCACTTTCACATGTCTTGGTTTGGTCTTCTAGTATTAACTTGATTGAACCATCACCTTGTATTCTAACAATACGCCAACACATTCCATTAAAATTTAAATAATTATCTTTAATATTTCCTCTAAAGTAATATGAGGCACCATAATCGTCTTCTGTTATACTTAGTGTTCTTTCATTTTCTCCACTTACCTGTTGTGCTGGTTTTGTTAAAGGAACTGGTGAATATATTGTACTTGTTTCTTCTTTTGGATACATTGCATTTTTTATTATATTATATGCTAATGTGCTTTCTTCATATGGTATTTCATCTTCTTTATTTATTATTTGTTCTCCTGTTACACTTATATTTATACTTATTTCTTTATCCATCCATTCATTTTCATCATCTTCTGTAAATATCCATTTCCAATATAATTTTACTTCTTTTTCTTTTTTATAATTTATTATTTCTACTAAATCATTTATTTCTAATGTATGTTCTGTATCTTTATATATTTTTAAATTATTTGGAATATTATCTCTATTTATTTTTATTACACTTCTTATATTTACTTCACTTTTACTTGCATCTAACTCAAGTGTTATTACTCCACT
>CANRDR010000108.1 GCA_947629425.1 uncultured Bacilli bacterium
GGTTATATAATTCAATCCTTCGTATATAATTTTTAATTTTTTGAGTACTTTCTTACTCTACTTAAATGATACTACAAATATTTATCATTTACAAGTATTAAAAAAATAGAGAATTATTTTTCTCCACTTTCTAACATTGTTGTTATAAATATACCATATCCTGTCATTGGATTTGATACTATTACATGAGTTATTGCACCATATATTTTATTATCTTGTATTATTGGACTACCACTCATACCTTGTACTATACCCCCTGTTTTTTCTTTTAAATTTTTATCTGTTACTTCAAAACTTATATTTTTAATATCATTTGATTTATTTATTTTAGTTATATTTATTTCAAATTCTTGTACTTTTTCACCATCTAATACAGTATAAATACTTGCTTTACCTAATTTTAAATCATCTGGATTACCTACTTCCATTAATTCTTTATTAGGTAATTTTGATTCATATATTCCATATATACCTGATATAGTATTTTTACTTACTTTTCCAAATACTTTATTAGTATATAATTTAGCATTTTTAGTACCAGCATTACCAATACTTGATCTATCTATACTTGTAACACTACTTTCAAATATTTTACCAGTTCTAACTTCTACACTTTTTAAACTATTAGATTCAATTATTTCATGTCCTAATGCACCAAATATATTAGTATTTGGATCTATATAAGTAAGAGTTCCTATTCCACTAATAGAATCTTTAACATATAATCCTGTTTTATAAACATTATTATCTTTAATTAATTTAAAATCATAAGTTAATTCTTCATTATCTCTTTCTACAGTAATTTTAACTTTATTATCTATTACATTTTTTTCAATAGAATTAACCATATCGTTTACTGTATATACTTTATCATCATTAATCTTTGTTATTACATCCCCTACTTTTAAATCATTAGTATTATATATATCATTTATTTTATAAAAACCTATTACAATAATACCATCATTATTAACTTCTATACCTATATTATCTCCTCCAGGAATAATATAATTAGAATATGCAAATACATTTAATGGAAATAATAACAAAATTAATATTATTATAAATTTCTTTTTCATATATTACCACCACTATTATTTTGTACAAAAAACATAAAAAAAAAGAACCAATTTATGGCTAATTTTCTGGAATGGTAAAATCTGTTAAATTACCATTTTCTTCTAGTATTTTATTTACTGAATTAGTAGCATGTGTTAATTTATCATTACATATTTTTACCATTTTCATAGTTTCTTCATATTTTTTTATACTTGTTTCTAAATCAACATTTCCATTTTCTAAATCTTTTATATTATTTTCAATCATTGATAATAATTCATCAAATTTTTTTTCTTCCATTATTTTATCTCCTTTACTATAGCTTCTATTTCGCCTTTATATAATTTTATATTTATAGTATCATTTATTTTTATATCTTTTTTTAATTTTACTACTTTACCATCTTTTTTTACTATACTATATCCTTTACTTAATATATTTAATGGATTAAGTAATGTTAATTTATTTAATAAAAGTTCATATGTATTATTATATTGTGTTATAAATGTATCTGGATTATTAAGTACATGACTTTGTTTTATATTATTAAATAATCTTGTATTTTTATCTAATATATATTTTATATTTGTATTTAATTTATTAATTAAATTATCTAATTTTTGTTCTCTTATTTCAAATGTTGCTAAAGGATTAGTAAGTACATAATTTGATTTATAGTTTTCTAATTTTTTTATGTTTATATTTAATATATTTGACATATCTTTATTTAATCTTAAGTTTAATTGATTGATAAAGTTTTTTACATCTTTCATATTTGGTACAGCCATTTCTGCTGCTCCTGTTGGTGTAGGTGCTCTTAAGTCTGCTACAAAATCACTTATTGTAAAATCTATTTCATGTCCTACGGCACTTATTATTGGAGTGTTTGCGTTATATATTGCACGAGCAACTATTTCTTCATTAAAACTCCATAAATCTTCAATAGAGCCGCCTCCACGACCGACGATTAATAAATCTAAATTATATGTATCTGCTTTCTTTATTTGTTCAACTATATTTTGACTAGCAGATTCTCCTTGTACTAAACTTGGAAAAAGTATAGTTTCAACAGTTGGAAATCTTCTTTTAATAGTGCTTAAAATATCTCTTATTGCAGCCCCTGTTGGTGCTGTTATTATTCCTATTTTTTCTGGAAATTTTGGTATAGACTTTTTATGTTCTTGATTAAATAAACCTTCTTCTTTTAATTTCTTTTTTAATTCTTCAAATTTTAAATAAAGATTACCTACGCCATCTTCTTGCATATTTGTTATATATATTTGATAACCACCATTTGGTTCATAAATACTAACTCTTCCAGTTACTAATACTTTCATTCCATCTGCGGGTACAAAATTTAGTTTTGATGCATTAGTTTGAAACATTACTGCATTTATTCTACTTGTTTCATCTTTTAAAGTAAAATATAAGTGTCCTCTAGTATGTCCTTTAAAATTAGATATTTCTCCTTTTAAATTTAATATTTGTATATTAGGATCAGTATCAAATTTGTGTTTTAAATATCTATTTAAAGTACTAACAGTTATATATCTTTCCATTATTCATCATCCATTATATGTTGTAATACTGCATTAATCATATTTTTTACAGATTCATCACTATATTTTTTAGCAAGTTCTACTGCTTCATTTATTATAACTATTTTAGGAGTATCAGTATATAACATTTCATATATAGCCATTCTTAATATAGAAGCACCTAAATTATCTAATCTATTTATTTTCCAATTTTTTAAATATTTATTAGCAGTAGTATCTATTTCATCAATATGACTAATAGTACCTTTTACAATTTCATTTACAAATTCATTAGAAATATCAATATTTTCTTTTATAACATTATCTATATTAAAATCAAAATTATTTTTTTTATACATTTCAATTTGATATAAAATAGTCATTATTTTTTCTCTTAATTCACTTCGTTTTGCCATTTAAACCACCTAGACAATTATATCATGATTTTAATAAATTAAAAAGTAGACATTTTATTCTACTTCATATGGTTCTTGTTTTGTACCATTACCTGATACATATTCTATATCTTTATTTAATACTATAGATGGTCTGGCACTCATTTCACTAATATCAACATTTTTACTGCCTAAACTAGATGTACTATTATTCTTAGTGCTATCACGCACATAAATGGACCAATCTAATACATTATTTGACTGATAGTAAAGTGACAATGTCCACCAAAATAAATTATCTACCCATAAATAGTATGAAGTGTTAGATTGATTATTAAGTGATGCTCCTGCAAATGCTGCTTCATCTGCTGTTAATGTACTTATATAACTTGTATATGTTTTATTATTTTCTATTTTATTTGGTATAAGTGTTGCATATTTATTTTGATTATTAATATTTATTCTTGAACCTACTTCATAATAACTTCCTGATGAATCTTCTACTCCATTAGCATTATATTTGGTTGTTTGATCACCTAATTGCCATGTTTCTTTTTTTAATTTATCTTTTTGATTTTCAAAATTTTCTTCAAACCAACTTTCAAATTTATTTTTCATACATGTTTCTTTATCATTTGTGCAATTTTCATAATCTGCCTTTTTTATTCCATTTTCCTCTTTGTATCCATATGTTATATTTTGTACTTCACCTACAGATGTATTTTCTGCAGAAGATATTGAATTTTTACAAGTACTATTTTTATCATAAAGTATTAGTTTTACTGAACCATCACCTTCTATTCTAACAATCCTCCAACACATTTCATTAAAGTTTAAATAATTATCTTCTATATCGCCTCTAAAGTAGTATGATTGTCCTAATGTATCTTCTGTTATTGATAGTGTTCTTTCATTTTCGCCACTTACTTGTTGTGCTGGTATTGTTTCTGGTACTGGTGATAATTTTGTTGTATTCGTTGTATCATTCTCATCTCTTATATCTTGTGCATTTTTTATTATATTATATGCCAATGTACCATTCTCAAATGGGTTTTCATCTACTTTATATGCATTATTTTTTGTCCCATCTCCACTTATTAGTTTTACATCTTTCTTTAATACTATGGATGGTCTTAAGTCATTTAATGTTAATACTCCTTGTTCACTTATTGTTCCTTTTCCTATATCCCATTGATCTGTGGCGATTTCTCCAGAAACTGTATATCTATGTTCAGTAAAAGTAGTTATTTTACAAGGAGATAATGTCCACCATCTTTTTGTAGGATTATAAAGATAATAATTTACATTATTATACATGTATTTTCCTCCAGCAAATGCTACTTCATCTACTGTTAATGTTCCTATATATTCTTTCATTATTATATCTATTGGTGTTTTGGTAAGGTATGTTGAATTATCTTTATTTACTTTTAATCCTTTTTCATAATATACATTACCATAATTTAATTCCGTTTCTTGATGACTCCAATCATAATAGATTGAATTGTTGCCTAAATTCCATGCATCTTCTTTTAATAATCTTTTATCAAAATTATTTTCATTAAACCAACTATCAAATTTTGTTTTCATACAATCGTCTTTATTTAAAGTACATTCTTCATAATCTACTTTTCTAGGACTTTCTTCTGTTTTTTCACCCTTATATCCAAATGTACCATTTCCTATAAACGCATCTTCACCACCTTCAGAATTTTTACATGAACTATTTTTATCATCTAATATTAACTTAATTGAACCGTCTCCTTCTATTCTAACAATTCTCCAACACATATCGTTAAAATCTATATAATTATCTTGTACATTTCCTCTATAGTAGTATGAATTTCCTAAATCATCTTCTGTTACTGATAATGTTCTTTCTGTTTCGCCACTTATATCTTTTGCAGGTGTAGTTAACGGTTCTTCACTATATATTGTACTTTCTGTATTTTCTTCTGCTTTCATTGCATTATTTACTATACTATATGCTAGTGTACCACTCTCAAATGGATTTCTTGATGTTGTTGTTACTGTGCCTAATACCTCACTTTCATATGTAAATCTTCCATATGTAAACTTTATTGTACTTAATAT
>CANRDR010000109.1 GCA_947629425.1 uncultured Bacilli bacterium
CAAGTAAAAATAATGGAATTACTGTAGGTGTTGCTGGTGGTAAAGATAAAAATATTTTTGGTGAATTTAGACCAACTATTTTAATTAATTCAGGTTTAGAAATAGGTGGTGGAAGAGAATTTACTTTAGTGTTATCGTGTGATGTAATAATTGCAATATCGGGTGGTTCAGGAACTTTAACTGAAATGGCTATTGCATATCAAGCAGGAATACCAATAATAGTAGTAGATAAATTTGGAGGATGGGCAAATGAACTATCTAACAGATTTATCGATGATAGAAAAAGGTTAAAATGTATAAGTGTTAAAACAGAAGAATATGCTTTACAAAAAGCTTTAGAAGAAGGAATGAAGAAATATGAAAATACAAAATGTTAAAGGTAGATATGATTTTTTACCTAAAGAACAAAAAATCAGAAATTATATAAATAGTATTTTAAAAGAAATATTTGAACAAAATATAATTATATATTAGCTATTTAAAATTTTTAAATTAAGAAGTGAATATATGTTAACTCAAAATTTTCCTAATTTATTGACAATATTATTTGCTTTTGTTATATTAATCATAAGGAGAATAGCAAATGAGAAAAGGTAGAATTATAATAGCAATCATAGGAATTTTTATTGTTTTATTTGCAATTCTTGGTTTTACATATGCTTATTTTATTGCTAACATAACTGGGAATAATTCTACGAAAAGTGTTGTAGTAAATGCAGGATATTTACAGATTGATTACACTTCATCAAGAGTATTATCTGCTACTGCGTTAATTCCAGGATGGGCTAGCGATGGACTATCTTATTATGATCCATCTTATAGAGATAATAATGGGCATATAACAGCAAAGCGAGCAGCAAATAAAGCAAGTGTTCCATCTAATGCAATTGGTGTTTCATTACCTGCAACATTTACGGTAACTAATACATCAAGTGCTAGTATGCCAAATGTATATTATGGTATAAAACTTACAAATATAAGTAATAATATGGTATCTATTGGTGAGGCTAATACTACTAGTGATGATAGAAAAAATTTACAAGTAACATTATATAAAGGAACTTGTAGTGATGCTGCTAGTTGTAGTGGTACTCCAATTTTTAAGCAATCATTAAATGCATCCGGTAGTCAAGTTATTGTAAAAACAGCTGAAACTATAGCTACTAAAGGAGAAACGGCTTCATATTATATAATTGTAAATTACTTAGAATCTAATGCTAATCAATCACAAAATATGGGTAAATCATTTTCTGCAACAGTAGAAGTTTTTGGTTTAGGAAGATCTGGTAATTCATATTATGAGTCAGGTTCAAATACTGCGATTACATTTCCGACAAGTTTACAAATTTAAATATATATAATCATAAATCAAAAAATGTAAAATATGAAAGATTAAATAAATAATAATTGACATTAATTTTAGTGTTTGATATTATTTTATTGTAGGAGGATATGAAAATGGATAACAATAATAAGAGAATAGCAATAGCAATAGTTGCAATGTTTGTTGTTGCTTTATCAATAATTGGATTTACATATGCATATTTTACAGCAAGAGTTACAGCAAATACGACATCCGAAAGTGTTAAAATTACAGCAGGTAAATTAGAAGTAACTTATACTGCAGGACAATTAATAAGAGCGACAGGAATAGTACCTGGTTGGAAGAGTGATGGGTTATCATATTTTAATCCAACAGTAATTTCAGAAGGAAATAAAATAATTGCACAACATGCAAATACTTATGAAGAAATACCAAAAGAATATAGTACATCTGCTTGGGGAGTTGTAGAACCTTCAACATTTACAGTAAAAAATACTGGAGATAAAGTTGCGTATTATGCAGTTAGATTAAAAAATATAAAGAATGGATTGAGTACAGAGACAGGTACAACTAATAATATTGATGATAGAAAAAATTTAGTAGCAAAATTATATAAAGGAACATATGTAAAAGGAACTTCGCCTTCAGAAAGTAATTTGGTTGGTGAAGAAAAAGCAGTATTTTCAGACAGTGAAGATGGAACAGTAGTTATTTCCAAAGCGTTACAAGTAGGAGAATCTCAAGAGGTTAATTATTATATTATACTTGAATATAAAAATAATCCTGATGTAGACCAATCTGAAAGTATGAAAAAAACGGTAGAAGCGACAGTAGAAGTAGTAGGTATTACTCAAACCCAAGAAGGTAGTGCATGGGTAGATGCAAATGGTAATACTATTATTTCTGATCAATCAGCAGCTATATAAAGACTTAATGTCTTTTTTTTATGTCAATTTTTGACAAATAATTACAAATTGTTTTAAATATATAAATAATTATGATATACTTATTTTGAATAAGGTGAAGATATGGAATTTATAGAAGTAAGAAATTGTTATAAAGTTTATAAAAATGGAGTTACTGCTCTTGCTGATGCTAATTTAAAAATAACAAAAGGAGAGTTTGTTTTTGTAATAGGCCCTACTGCAAGTGGTAAATCAACATTATTAAAATTACTTTATAGAGAAGAAAAACCTAATAAAGGTAATATATATGTAGGTGGAGTAAACGTTTCTAAATTAAGAAATAGTAAAGTATATAAATTAAGAAGAAAAATAGGTATTGTTTTTCAAGATTTTAAATTATTACCTAAATTAACTGTTTATGAAAATGTAGCATATCCTTTAGAAAGCTACGGAATGAAATCTAGTGATATAAGAAAAAGTGTTTTAAAAGCATTAGAAAGAGTTGGATTAAAAGAAAAATATCGTAGTTTTCCACATGAACTATCTGGTGGAGAACAACAAAGAGTTTGTATTGCAAGAGCAATAGTAAATGAACCAAAATTAATAATTTGTGATGAACCAACAGGTAATTTAGATCCTGATACTTCAAAAGAAATAATGGATGTAATTAATGCTATTAATAAAGAAATGGGCGCTACTATTGTAATGGCAACCCATGATAAAGAAATAGTAAATAGAATGAAAAAAAGAGTAGTTACTATTAAAGATGGTGTAGTAGTAAAAGACAAGATGAAAGGAAGTTATGATAATGAAAATATTAAGAATACTAAATCGTAGTATAAGAGATTCTTTTAAAAGTATATTTAGAAATTTCAGTTTATCTTTTGCAAGTGTATCTTGTACAGTAATAACTCTAATATTAGTAGCAATAAGTATAATAGCATCTTATAATGTAACAGAAATTACTGATAAAATAGAACGTGATTTAACAGTAATAGTATTTATAGATAATAAAACAGATCAAACTGGAATAGATAAAATAAAAAATCAAATAAAAAATATAAGTAATATTGATACTAAAAGCATTGTATTTAGAAGTAAAGAAGAAATAAAAGAAACTATGGGAAATGAAAATGCTGAATTAAAAAGTATTATGGATACTTGGGAAAAAGATGAAAATCCATTACAAAGTACATATATTTTAAAAGTAAAAGATATAAAGAAAATAAAAGAAACTGCAACTAGTTTAAAAAATATAGAAAATGTTACATTAGTTAAATATGGTGAAACTATGGTAGAAAGAATGGTAAACGTATTTGATATAGTAAAAAAAATATGTATTATTTTAGTAGTTGCACTTATATTAGTAACAGCATTCTTAATAACTAATACAATTAAAATAACAATATTTAGTAGAAGAAATGAAATAAATATAATGAGACTTGTAGGGACTAGTAATACAGTAATAAGATTACCATTTATATTTGAAGGATTTTTATTAGGTTTAATTGGTAGTATAATTCCAATACTAATAACTATATTTGGATATACATATTTATATGATGCAATGGGTGGAGTAGTATTATCTAATTTAGTTGAATTAGTAACACCTTCTAGTATAGTATATATAGCAAGCTTAATAGTATTAATAGTAGGTTCTATTGTTGGTATGTTGGGTAGTGCATTAGCAGTAAGGAAGTATTTAAAAGTATGAAAAAGTTTAGTATATTTTTAACAATATTTCTAAGTTTTTTGATTTTTTCAAATACAGTTGATGTCGATGCTCAAAATCAAAAAACACTACAAGAATTAAAAAGTTATTTAAATGATTTAAAGGCTAAAAAAGCTGCAAATGATAATAAAAAGAAAAAAACTCAATCAGAAATTAATCAAGCTAATAGTGAAATATCAAAATCACAAAATGAAATTGTAGTTAATCAAGGAAAAATAGATCAAGCTAAAAAGGATATAGAAAATTTAAAAATAGAAATAGAAAATACTAAAGAAAGTATTAAAAAAACAATAAAAGCATATCAATTATCTGATGGAGAAAACGTTTATTTAGAATATGTTTTTGCAGCAAAATCTTATGAAGAATTAGTATATCGTTATGCTGTTGTAGAACAAATTGTTGGATATAATAATGAGCAAATAGAAGAATATAACAGATTAGTAAAGAAAAATGAAGATTTACAAGTAGAATTAGCAGCAAGAGAAAAAGAACTTGATGCATTAGTAGAAAGTTTAAGTAAAAAAATAGATGATTTAGGTGAAGATTTAACTCAATATACAGAAATTAATATTAGTATAGATGATGAAATAAAAAGTGCAGAAGATGATATAAAATATTATACTAATTTAGGTTGTGCTGAAACAGAAAATTTGGATCAATGTGTAACAAGAACTAATACACAAGTAAGAGGCGATTCAAGATTTAGAAAACCATTAGTAAAAGGAACAATTACAAGTTACTGGGGATATAGAACAAATCCTGCAACAGGTGTTAAAAATAGTTTCCATAGTGGAGTAGATATTGGAGGAAATAGTGAAGGAACTAATGTTTATGCTACTGCAAATGGAAAAGTTGGTAAAATTATTAGAGGAAGTTCTTGTGGTGGAAATCAAGTATATATATATCATACAATTGGTGGTGTAAAATATACATCAGGTTATATGCATTTATTAAGAATAAATGTTAATGTAGGAGATACAGTTACTAATACTACAGTTATAGGAGTAGTAGGTGGAGGTTCTACTGCTAAACGTAATGGCGGTTATGATACTTGTACAACGGG
>CANRDR010000110.1 GCA_947629425.1 uncultured Bacilli bacterium
CAGGAAGTATTGGTTCTCCATTATATTTAGATGTATTAGCAGCATTAAAAGATGAAAATATTAATATAGTAGGTGGAAGATATGGATTATCTAGTAAAAATACAACACTAAATGATATATATGATGTATATAAAATGTTAGAAACTGAATTAAAAAATAATTTTACATTAGGAATAAAAGATGATTTAAACAATACAGAATTAAAACATTATGAATACAACTATAAAAAAACTCAAGATGAAATAAAAATATATGGATTTGCATCAGATGGTTCAGTAGGAGCATCAAAAAGTTTATTAAAAATATTAGGTGAAGAAAAATTTGTACAAGGTTATTTTGAATATGATTCAAAAAAGAGCAATAGTTTAACAATAAGTCATTTAAGATTTGATACAAAATTAATAGAAGCACCTTATTATGTTGAACATCCTAAATTAATTGTAGTAACAAAAGATACATATTTATCTAAATATGAACTATTAAATAATATAGAAACTAATGGTGAACTAATAATAAATACTGATAAAGATGATAATATATTAAATAAAATAATACTAAATAAAACAAAAGATATAATAAAAAATAAAAATATAAAAGTATATAAAATAGATGCAAATAAATTAGCAAGTGATTCTGGTATATCAGGTAAAATAGGAATAATTATAGAAAGTATTATATTAGATAAACTAAATATAAATAATTATAAAGAATTATTAATACAAGATATAAAAGATAAATTCTTAGTAAAAGGACAAAATATAGTAGATGCTAATATAAATGCATTAGAAAATATAAATCTTAAAGAATTTATTATAGATAATAATTATAATATAGAAAAAGAAAATAAAACTATATTAGAAAAATTAAATAGCGGATTAGGTAATAGTTTATCAACTAAAGAAGTATTTGATTATGCTACTGGAATAATAAGTGGTGGAAATACTAAATTAGAAAAAAGAAACTTATCTACTTATAATGCTAAATGGATAAAAGAAAATTGTATAGAATGTGGAATGTGTTCTATAATATGTCCTCATTCAGTAATAAGACCTATATTAGATGGACCTGATAATATAGAACATATAAAGGATTTAGGAAGTGATAAATCTTATTCAATATTAATTAGCAAAGAAGATTGTACAGGATGTGGATTATGTACAAAAATATGTCCAGGTAAAAATGGAGAAAAAGCGTTAATTTTAACAAAAAAAGAAAATACAAAAACGGATGAACAAAAAGTTTTTGAAATACATGAAAATAAATCTAATTTACCAATAAGTACAATAAAAGGAAGTCAATTTAAAAAATCCCTATTTGAATTTTCAGGAGCATGTGCTGGATGTGGAGAAACTCCATATATAAAACTTCTAACACAATTATTTGGACATAAATTAATGATTGCAAATGCAACTGGATGTTCTTCTATTTATGGAGCATCATTCCCTAGTACACCATATAGTGTTCCTTGGGCAAATAGTTTATTTGAAGATAATGCTGAATTTGCTTTTGGAATGTTAAAATCTTTTACACAAAAAAGAAGTGAAGTAGCAAATGAATTAAAAGAATTAGATAACAACTTATATACAAAATGGAAAGAAAATATAAATGATTATGAGATAACACATGTTATTAAAAATGAATTAGAAACTAAAAACTTTAATAAAAATCTAATAAATTTTGTAGAATCAAGAAGTATATGGGCAATAGGTGGAGATGGATGGGCATATGATATTGGATTTGGAGGAATAGATCACATACTATCATCTAATCAAAACATAAATATATTAGTACTTGATACAGAAGTATATTCAAATACAGGTGGACAAAGTTCAAAATCTACTAAAATGGGTGCAGTAGCAAAATTTGCAAGTGATGGAAAGAAAACTCCAAAAAAAGACTTATTTAAAATTGCAATGAGCTATAACAATGTTTACGTAGCATCAGTTTGTCTAAAAGCAAATCCAATGCAAACAATTAAGGCAATGTTAGAAGCAGAAAGTCATGATGGACCATCTATTATAATTGCTTATGCACCATGTATAGAACATGGAATTACTGGAGGATTAATAAATTCTATAGAAACAGAAAAATTGTCAGTAGAATGTGGTTATAATATATTAATGAGATATAAAGATAATAAATTAACAATAGATTCTAATGAACCAAATTTTGATAAATATGAAGATTTTCTATCTAATGAAGTAAGATATAATACAATAAAATCAAAAGAAGAAAGAATGTATTTATTAGAAATGCAAAAACAAAATGCAAAAGAAAGATATTCATATTTTAAAAATTTAACATAAAAAAAGAAGTTGCCCCCTGAGACAACTTCAAAGAATAAAAAGGGGTTGGCTAGTGTGATACTAGCACCAATTCAACTTAAAGTGAATTGGTAATTCATATACTAATTGAAAAACAATTTTTTGTCAACACTTTTTTTAAAAAAATTAAAAAAAATTAAATAATAGGAGCAACAATGGAACTAAATAATATACATGGCATAGGAGATGCTACAATAAAATCATTAAATAAATTAAATATATATACTATAACAGATTTAATAAACTACTATCCATATAGATATAATATATATAATCCAACTAATATAAATGAAGTTAAAGAGGATGAAACAATAACTATAAATGGTATAGTAGAATCTATTCCAAAAATAGTATACGTTAGAAGAAATTTAAATATATTATCTTTTAGATTTTTAACAAACAATAAATTAATAAACGTAACTATTTATAATAGAGCATTTTTAAAAAGAAATATAACTGTAGGAAAAAGTATATGTATAATAGGAAAATATAATGTAACTAAACATACAATAGTTGCTAATAATATATTATTTAAACCATTATTAAATACAGTAATAGAACCAGTATATCATGTATCTGGAACTATAAAAAATAAAACTTTATCTAATATAATAAATAAAGTATTAAATGAATTAACTATAGAAGAAACATTACCTAACTATCTAAAAGAAGAATATAATTTTATTAATGAAATAGATGCTATAAAAGAAATACATAATCCACTTAATCAAACTAAATTAAAACAATCTAAATTATTATTAATATATAAAGAATTTTTTGAATTTATGTTTAAAATAAATTATTTAAAAATAAAAAGAAGTAAAGAAGAAACTAATTATAAAAAAGAGTTTGATTTTAATTTAGTTAATGAATTAATTAATGATTTACCATTTAAATTAACAAATGATCAAATTAATGCAATAGATGATATAAAAAATGATTTTATTTCAATAAAAAGAATGAATAGATTAATTATAGGTGATGTTGGAAGTGGAAAAACTATTGTTGCAATTATTGCTATATATATGAATTATTTAGCAGGTTTTCAATCCGCATTTTTAGCACCTACAGAAATATTATCTAATCAACATTATGAAAACGTAAAAAATATTTTAAAAAATTTAAATATAGAAATACTAACAAGTAGTACTACTAAAAAGAAAAGAAAAGAAATAATAGAAAAACTTAATAATAATGAAATAGATTGTATAATAGGTACACATTCTTTAATAAATGATGAAATACAATTTAAAAACTTAGGATTAGTTATAACAGATGAACAACATAGATTTGGTGTAAATCAAAGAAAAAATTTACAAAGAAAAGGAGTATCTGTTGATGTACTTTATATGTCAGCAACTCCTATACCAAGAACTTATGCACTAACAATATATGGTGATATGGATATATCGGAAATAAAGACAAAACCTAGTGGTAGAAAAGATATAATAACTAAATTATTTAATGAAAAAGAAATAAAAAAATGTTTAGAAATAATATTAAATGAAGTAAAAAAAGGACATCAAGTTTATGTAGTATCACCATTAGTTGAAGAAAATGAAGAAACTAATTTATATGATGTAGAAAAATTAAAAGAAAAATTTAATTTAGCGTTTAATAATAAAATACCAATTGATATATTACATGGTAAATTAAAAAGTAAAGAAAAAGATTTAATTATAAATAATTTTAAAGAAGGAAATACTAAAATATTAATTTCTACTACTGTTATAGAAGTAGGTGTTGATATTAAAAACGCAACTTGTATAGTTATATTTAATGCAGAAAGATTTGGTTTATCTACGTTACATCAATTAAGAGGTAGAGTTGGTAGAAATGATTTAACTTCTTATTGTATATTAATTAGTAATTTTGAAAAAGAAAGATTAAATGTATTAGTATCTTCTAATGATGGATTTTATATTTCACAGAAAGATTTTGAACTTCGTGGTAGTGGTAATTTATTTGGTACTAAACAAAGTGGTGAAATGAGTTTTAAATTAGGTGATATTAGAAGAGATTTTAAAATATTAAATCAAGCTAATAAAGATTCTAATAAGTTTATAGAAGATAATTTAAAAAATAATTTTAAAAATTTCCCATATTATAGGGATGTTGTAAAATCTATAAAATTTATTGATTGACAAATTATAAATTTAATTATAGAATGATAGTAGGCATGATATTATATCATGCAGATAGCTCTGACAATTTGTGTTAGAGTGTATCAACCAAAACCCCCTGAAAGACGGCACGATTAAAATGCCGTCGCTTTTTTTGCTTAAAATATGGGGGGATTTTAGTAATTAATATATTATGAAAAAGTGGTCTAGGCGATATTTAGGCGATTTTTTTTGAAAGTAATTATTTTGTTTTATTATTTTTATAACATAAATATTAGAAAGTATTATCAAGGTAAAAATATAATGTTTACATTAAATAGTAATTTTAAAAAAACTGATTATCAACTACAACTATAGCACATCTTAAAGAGTTGAAATAACTCTTTTCAGACTGTTGACAAATAGGTAAAAAAATTACTTATTTGTCTTTTATTTTGAAAAATTATAGATATTATTAGAAAAA
>CANRDR010000111.1 GCA_947629425.1 uncultured Bacilli bacterium
AATTTTCTAAAATTTCAAATTTTAAAAATTGCATAAGAAAACCTCTAGAAAAATTCTAGGGGTTTGTCTACACTCTGACAAATAGTATTCATCTATTTGTCTTCATCTTCAATATCTGTATTTTCATAATCTGTATCAATATTATTATGCATATCTTTATATTCTAATTCATAATATGCATCTTTAATAGCAATTTTAATTATATAATAGAATAAATAAGATACTAATAATATTAATGCAACATAAAATATTCCAATTAATATATTAATCATACTTAAATAGATTCAACAACTAATTTTATAGCTGTTTTTTCTTCTCCTTCTATCATAATATCAGAAAATGCAGGTATTACTACTAAATTTTTACCAGATGGTGCTAAAAAACCTCTTGCAATACATATTGCTTTTATTGCTTGATTTAAACTTCCTGCTCCAATAGTTTGTAGTTCAACACTACCATTTTCTCTAAAAACATTTGCAATAGCGCCGGCAACTTTACTAGGATTGCTCTTGCTAGATACTTTTAAAATTTCCATTATTCACTCTCCTAATTAATAATATTAAGAAACATAAAAAAAATGAATTTAAAATTCACTTTATAATTATTAAAATAGAAAATCCTATAATAAGTACAATTATACTACCTATTAATATCCATAAATATTGCAAAGTTCTTTTATAAATATTTTCATTATATCTACTTATCATAAATACTATATTATTAGCAAGTACTATACTAAATAAATTAATACCATATAAATATGTATTTTTTTCAAATATTATAAGTATTAAACTTAATAATATATTTAATATAGTATCATATATATATTTAAATCTAGTTTTTGATTTATAAAAATATATAATATAGTCTATTATAAATATTATAAAAAACATTATAATTTCTTTATTATTAATATTTTTTAAATAAAAAGAACTAAAATAATATATTAATATATTAGATATAAATATAAATAAATATTTTATTATTAATAATTTATTATCTTTTAAATATTTCATTAAATCACCAAAAAATATTTTAACTATTTTCTTCAATATATTCAAGTAATTTTAAAAACATATTTATATGTTTAGGACCTAAACCTTTTCTTTTTAATTTTCTTATTTCTATTCTTTTTTTTCTAATTTCTAAATCACTAAACATTATTTTTGATACATCACTTTTTAATAATGTTTTTATTTTTAAACCATTAATAATACTATCTATATCATTATTAATTAATCTTACTGAATCTATTTCAATATCTTGACCTTTACAATTTATTGTAATTTGTCTAAATGACTTTATTCCAATCATTTCTAATATAAAATCATTATCATCTAAGTATGATTTAAAATTTTCTATCTTTTCTTCTCCAGAATATATTTCTATATCATTAGGCATTCTAGTATTTCTAAATCTTATTTTATAGTCTCTTATACTTGGTATTAAAGATGAATCAGTCATCTCTTGTCTAATAATAACAGTGTAATTATTTAACATATAATTATAATCTATTATAGTTTTAACATAGCCTTCTTTATTGTCTATAACAGGGTCATCTTCAAATATAGTATAAGTATTACTTTTACCAGGAAATATATGTATTTCAAAACCATCTGGATTGTTAGAAGAATTTATATTTTCTTCATTTAATATTGCAAGAGGTATAATACTTCCTTGTGTTGCAAATACTGGATAATCTTCATCCTTATAAAATGATATATATCTTTTATTACCCATATATTTAATTCCTGTTAAAAAATCATACCATACACCTTCAGGTAAAAATATACTTTGTATTGTTCTATTCATTATTATATCTTTTTGTTTAGTTATTGGGCATACAAATAAACATTTTCCAAAATAATATTCATTTTTATATAAAGGTTCATCAAATATTTCTGGATGATTATAATATATTGGTTGTATAAAAGGAATACCTGTTACAGTATAATTATAGGCTTCACTATATAAATATGGAATTAATTCACTTCTTAATCTTAAATATTGTTTTGCAATTGTTAAAGTATGCATATCCCAATTCCATGGTTCTCTTTTATAATAATGACTTCCTGCACTTGATAATCTCATTATTGGACTAAATGTTCCTAATTGTATATATCTTCTATAAAGTTCATCGTCTTCTATTCCACCATAAAATCCACCTATGTCATTAGATACAAAACATAATCCCATATTACATGCACTACTATTATATAATGGTAAACTTTCTAATACTTTCCAAGATACATATGTTTTACCAGTATATATAATATTATTAGTATGTGTATTAATTAATCCATTTCTACTTAGAATAGGATTTTTTAATTTTTTTTCTTTAAAAAATTTAGCATGATAGTAATTAAGTACTCTTAAACTATATAAATCTTTTGGATTATTATAATCTATTATTAAACTACTAACACCTTTATCTAATAAATTATTAATAAATATATTTAAATATGCATTAACTATATCTTTATTATAAACATTTAAATTAATTATATCTTTTAATTCTGTTTTACTTAAATTAATAAATTCATTTATATTTTCTTCTTTACTAGATATTTCCATTGGATTAATAGTAACACCTAAATAAATATTTTTTAATTTTAAATAATCTATAAATTTATTAAAATCTATAAATAAATCTTTATTAAAAGTTAATCCATATTTAGTATCTAACTTAGTATGCCATTCATTACCTAGTATAATTAAATTTATAGGAATATCATTTTTATTAAATTTATTTATTAAATCTTTTATATTTTGATCTGTATAATTTGTATCTTTATTCCATATATTACCAAACATATATCTTGGTATTAAATTAGGTAACCCTGTTAATTTAAAATAATCTCTTAATGCTATACCAAAATCTCTTTTATACATAAATACATATGTATCTATTGATTTTTCTGATCTTTGATAAAATGAATCATCTTTTAAAATTAATGAATTTGAATCATCTATACTTACAAATCCATCAGTTGAATATAATCCATTAATGTCTAATTTTATATTTTCATTATCATCTAAACTATAACCTATTGTTTTAAAATTTCTAGGTTCTACATGTCCAAAATACCAATATTTATCTGTTCCATTTAATAATACTTTTAAATTTTGTTCAGGGGTAAATTTATTTCCATAAAATGGTCTATCTTTTATATATTCTAATCTAAAATAAGAACTTTCTATTACTAAATATCTTTCATCTTGTTGTACTTTTAAATTAGGTACAGAAAAATTTCTATTTCTAACTAATTCTGTACATTCATCTAAAAATACTCCATTTTGGTTAAATTCAAATCGTATTAATATTTCACTTAATATAGTTATTCTATAATATTTTCCTTGAAATATATTAGTTTTAGTATTATTTTGTGTTGTTTGATTATTCATTAATATCACCCTTTATTATATATAATATTTTAACAAATTAGTGATAAATAGTCTATATTAATTAATAAAATATTTAAAATTATTTTATTATAAAAACAGTGAAAGTTTTATTATTGTTCACTGTTTAATCATTATGATATTTCACCTGATGCAACATTCATAGATGATACGTTGTAGGGATTTTCATGTGTTCCGTCTCCATCTAATATTTTTATTCCAGGTTGTAATACTACTGCAGGGCGAACGGCTCTACCACTACTGACATTGTAGCTATTAAAGTTTCCACCTTCCACAACAAATACACTATCGTTGCTAGAAGTACGATCCGACGGGGTTGCTAACATCCAACGATCAATTTTATAATAATCTAGCCATAAGTAACTTTTCCAGCCTCCATTAGATTTAAATGGACCTGTTAATTCTACTTCTTCTGCAGTTAATAGCCCTCCTAAATCACTTACTCTATCACTTTCTTTTTCACATTTTAAATCATATGTTTCATCATTAGATATTTTTTTATATGATTCTGAATATGCTCCACTGCTGAAATTAGTTGCTTCTTCCCATGTATTACTATCATACCATTTATTTTGATTCCCTAAACACCAATTTTCAGTCTTTAATTTTGACTTTTCATCTTCTGGTAATTTTTTTATCCACTCATCTATCATTTGTTTTGCACCATTACTACTTCCACCTGCATTGTTTTCATAATCAAATCTATAGTTATTATTTTCCTCTTTTTTATAACCATATACTGCACCACCTATTGTTGCATTCCTTCCTCCTATACTTCCTGCTATTTCATTTCCTTCAAATGTTGTACTTATAATTCCTTCTACATTTTGACATTCATTGTTTTTATCATCTAATATTAATTTTACTGAACCATCACCTTGTATTCTAACGACCCTCCAACATTTTCCTGCAAAATTTACAAAATTATCTTGTACATTTCCACTATAGTAATAAGATAATCCATAATCGTCTTCTATTACATTTAATGTCTTTTTTGATTTTTCTCCTCCTGCAGTAAGTAACATTCCTTCTAGTTTATTAAATTTTGTTCTTCCTTCTTCTGTATTACCTAATAGTATTGCATTTTTTAATATTGCATATGCTAATGTA
>CANRDR010000112.1 GCA_947629425.1 uncultured Bacilli bacterium
ACCAGCGCCTCAAATTACTGCATCAGCTGCAACAGGGTTGCCAGGAAGTTCTGCTCAAGCAAGTGTTACAGGTAGTGATGGAAATTATAGTATAGCGTTTACTATACCTCAAGGCCCAACAGGACCTGCAAATGGATTAAATGCGTATGGAGGACTATATAGTACTGATAGTCAAACATTATCTTCACCATCTACAGCTGTTACAGTTGATTTAGCATCTAATATGCCAACTAAATCAGTAAATGTTGGTGGTAATACAATTAATATTGTAAATACAGGAGATTATGAAATTAACTATTATGCAGTATTAGGTGCAACTCAAGCAGGATCATATACACTTGTCGTAAATAATGCAGGTTCTTCTATAACTGGAGGATCGCAAACAGTTAATGTTGAAGCCGGTGGAAGTGAAAATGTTAGTGGTAGTATTATAACAAATTTATCATCTGGTGCTACTATAACGTTAACTGTGTCCTCTCAAGACATAACTGATGGCACAATATCTACTGCAGGATTATCTGTAAAACAATTAAATTAAGAAATTAACCTAAAAATAGGTTTTTTTCTTTTTTAATACATATAATTTTTTAGGTGATAAAATGAAAAAACTAAAAATATGTGTTTATGCCATTTCAAAGAACGAAGAAAAATTTGTAGACACTTGGGTAAATTCAATGAGTGAAGCAGATGAAATATATGTTTTAGATACAGGTTCAACAGATAAAACAGTACAATTATTAAAAAAAAGAAATGTAAAAGTATTTGAAAAAGAAATAATTCCTTGGCGTTTTGATGTAGCAAGAAACGAATCATTAAAATTAGTTCCTGACGATACAGATATATGTGTTTGTACTGATTTAGATGAAGTATTCATAAAGGGTTGGAGAAAAACATTAGAAGAAAATTATAAAGAAGGATATAGAGTTAACTATACATACAATTGGTACATAAATGATAAAGGAATTCCAGAAGTTACATTTTTATTAAATAATATTCATCCAAAAAAAGATTATTATTGGCTTCATCCAGTCCATGAAGTATTAACTAAAAAAACAGAAGAAAAAGTACAAACATTAGAAAGTATAATATTAAATCATTATCCTGATAGAACAAAATCAAGAAGTAGTTATCTTCCACTTTTAGAAATGTCAGTAAAGGAAGATCCAGAAGATGATAGAAATATGCATTATTTAGGAAGGGAGTATATGTATTATAGAATGTGGGATAAATCAATTGAAACATTAAAGAAACATTTAGAATTAAAAACTTCTACATGGAATTTAGAAAGAGCAGCATCAATGCGTTTTATAGGAAGATGCTATACTGCTTTAAATAATATAGAAGAAGCAGAAAAATGGTATAAACTTGCAATAGAAGAATCCCCATTATTAAGAGATGGTTATGTAGAATTAGCAATGTTATATAATAAAGAAAAAAGATATTTAGAATCAATTAATTATTTAATAAAAGCATTAACTATTAAAGAAAAAGATAAAATATATATAAATGAAACATTTAGTTGGGATAATACAATAGATGATTTATTAAGTTTAAATTATTACTATTTAGGTATTTACAATCTATCTTTATATCATATAAATAAAGCATTAGAATATAACAAAGATGATGATAGATTAATAAAAAATAAAAAATTAATAGAAAAAGAAATTATTAAACTTTAATTAAAATATTCTTTTTAGTATAATAAATCTAGGTGGTTATATGGCAGTAGAAAAAATAATAAAAATTAAAGAAAATAATGAAGAACAATTTACAAAAGAATTTAATGAATTAGAAAAACAAAGAAATGAAGAAGTAAATAGTATACTATCAAATAAAGAATATATTAATTGGCTTTTAAATTTTTTAAATAGTTATCCTAGTTTTATAGATGATTCTCTATATTTTTCTAATAATATTTCTAAAACAGATAAGTTAAATCTCAATAAGTTAAAATTATTATATAAAGGAATAGATAAATATTGTAAAAATAATTATTTATATCCTACTTTAACAGAATATGGTAAATATTATAAAATAAAATATAATGATATAACTTTTATAATAGGATATATTATTGGTGAAAACAGCTATTATTATTCTAAAAAAATAGATGGTTTAGATAATTGTATAGATTTTGATAATATTTTAAATCATATAAATATAGAAAATATAGAAAGTATAAAAATAGATTTAAAGAAATTATCAAATCAAATTAAATTATTATATGAATATGGTATACCAACTCTTGCAATAAAAGAATGTGTAGATAATACATTAAATGAAATAGAAGAAAATAAGACTTTACGTAAAACTATAAAATTGTAATATTTTTGATAATTATTATGCAAAAATGAATATAAATTATACAAAATATAACGATAATTTCTATATTAAATCTATAGAATTTTAAAAGCGAAATATCATAGTTTAATTGATATTTTTTTAATAACTTTACTTGTTCTATAAAACTTTATATGTTATTATTTACATTAGGTGGGATTATGAATAATCTAGTTTTAGCATACTTAGGTGATGCTATATATGAACTTTATATAAGAGAATATTTAATTAATAAAGGTATTAGTAAAGTAAATGCTTTACAAAGTGAAAGTATTAAATATGTAAGTGCTAAAGCACAAAGTGATTATTTAAAAAAACTAATTGATAATAATTTTTTAACAAATGATGAAATAGAGATAGTTAAAAGAGGTAGAAATATGGATTCACATGGTAAAAAAAATACTGATATAATAACTTATAAAAGAAGTACTGGATTAGAATGTTTAATAGGCTATTTAAGAGTATGTAAAAATGATTTAAGAATAAAAGAAATAATGGATTTTATTGTTAATAATTAGGAGGTTATAATGAGAGTATCAGGTAAAAATGTATTTAATGAAATAGATATAAAAAATATAAAAAGAGTTTATTTAAGTAAAAATTTTAAAGATAATAAAATATTAGAAACTATAAAGAATAATAAAATAAAATATATTATAACTGAGAATAATATAATGGATAAAATGATAAAAAATAATCAAGGTATTATAATTGACATAAATGATTATGAATACAAAAATATAAATGATATTAGTAGCGATTTTGTACTTATTTTAGATCATTTAGAAGATCCACATAATTTTGGTGCAATAATTAGAACTGCTGAATCTATTGGTATTAAAGATATAATAATACCAAAAGATAGAAGTGTATCTGTAAATGAAACTGTTATGAAAGCTAGTGCAGGTGCTTTAAATTACGTAAATATTATACAAGTTACTAATTTAGTTAACGCTATTAATTATTTAAAGGATAATGGTTATTTTATATATGGTGCAGAAGCGGATGGAGTAAATTATAAAAATATTAATTTTAATGATAAAAAATGCTTAGTTATTGGTAGTGAAGGTAATGGTATAAGTAATTTAGTTAGAAAAAATTGTGATGAAATAATTAGTTTAACTATGAAAGGTCATGTAAATAGTTTAAATGCATCTGTTGCGGCTGCTATATTAATGTATGGTATAGGAGATTAAAAATGAATTATCCAGATAATGAATTAACTTATTATTTAAAAGATAATAATGAAGATGCATCTGATATTTTATATGATAAATATAAATATATTATAGAAGTGGTACTTGCTAAATATAAAAGAGTATTTTTAGCATTAAATATTGATTTTGATGAAGCAAGACAAGAGGCTAATTTAGCATTTTCTAAAGCTCTTTATACCTATGAACCTGGAAAAGATGCAATCTTAAGTACCTTTATTACTTTAGTTGTAGAAAGAAGAGTAAGATCATTTATAAGAAAATATGAAACTACTAAAAGTAAAGCATTTAATGATGCTATATCATTAGATTTAATGTTAGATGAAATAGCAGTTGAAGATATAATAGGTAATATAAAATATGAACCTTTAAAAAATTTAGAAGCAAAAGATACTTTAGAATATTTATCTAATAAAGTAGAAAAAGTTTTATCAAAGAAAGAATTAGAAGTATATAATTTATTAATGGATTGTAATGATTATATAGAAATTTCTAAGAAATTAAATATGACACCTAAACAAGTAGATAATACTATACAAAGAATGAGAACTAAATTAAAAAAAATGATTTAAATATATTTATTTTTTTGATGCTTGAAAGAAATAAATAAATGTAGTAATATTTAAATAGAGTAAGAAATAAGTGACACAGATAAATTAACAAGATTTGCTCAAAAAAATAAAAATTATATACGAAGGATTGAATTATATAACCAATCCTCTTCAGTAGAACATTTGTTCGCTGGGGGGGGTTATACTTATATAATTTTTTTATATGGAAAAAGGTGTTTTTATGAAGAAAATATTAATAAAAAATAAAGGTATATTAATTAGTTTAATGATAGTAACACTTGTTATAACTGTATCTAGTATAGGAATAACTTATTCTAAATATAAAGCAAAAACTAATGTAAATGTTGTTTCTAATACAGGTAAGTTAGTATGTGATGTATCTGTAGATA
>CANRDR010000113.1 GCA_947629425.1 uncultured Bacilli bacterium
CAATATAATAAATACTACGCATTCTACCTTCTATTTTTAATGAATTAACACCAATATCTATCATTTCTTTTATAAAAGGTATCATATTTAAATCTTTAGGCATCATTGTGAATTTTTCATCTGTTATTTTTTCTTTATCTAAATTTAAATAATCAAACGTCCATCTACATACTTGAGCACATCCACCACGATTAGAATCTCTATTTGTACAATAATTTGATAATACACAACGTCCACTAATACTAGTACACATTGCACCATGAATAAATGCTTCTAAATCTAAATTAGTTTCTTTTTTTATTCTTTTTATATCTTTTTTATTACATTCTCTTGCAAGTACTATTCTTTTTGCACCTAACTTTTTATAAAATAAAGCAGTTTCATAATTGGTTATACTTGCTTGTGTACTTACATGTAATTCTAAATTTAATTTATTTTCTTTAATTAAATTCATTATACTAATATCACTTACTATAACACCATCTATTTTTATACTTTCTAAAAATTTTAAGTATTCTAAAATACTAGAAAGTTCTTCATTATGAAATACTATATTAACAGTTACATATATCTTTTTATTTAATTCATGAGCATATTCTGTAATACTTTTTAAATCATCATTTGTGAAGTTTTTAGCATTAGCCCTTAAACTAAAATTAACTCCACCTACATATAAAGCATCAGCACCATATAAAAGTGATATTTTTGCACGATTTATATCTCCTGCAGGTCCTAGTAGTTCAATCATTTTTATCACCTATTTTATATATTGTTTTTCTTTCCATAAAACCACTATCACTTGAAAAACTCTCACCATTTAATATATCATTAATACTATCAAAATTAAGTCCATTAGGACATATTAAATAATATAATATTTTATCATTATTAAAATATTTTAAATATGGTAATAAGTTATAATATTTATTATTAAATATATAAGTACCATATTCATTTTCTTTAATTAAAAATTCATTTTTGCTAACATTTTCTCTTATAATAGCACATTCATTATTATTTAATTTATAAAATTCATTAAAATTAGTAAGTAATGTTCTTCTAGAATACATTATATTATTTTTACCTATTACATTTAATACTAATTTTTTATTTGTTTTATTTAATATATACATTACTTCTTCTTTAGTTAATTCATTAGATATAGTAGTACTTTTAACTAAATTACACCAATAATTAATTGTATTTATATTAGTTAAGAAATGACTACTATTCATTATTAATTCTAAATTAGTATCTTTAAATATATTATATACTGCTATATCTTCAAATAATATTCCTTTAAATTTTGTAAATAAATATTTAACTTCTTTTAATTTATCTGTTAAATTACAATCTAATATTCTATTTATTAATATATATATATTATCTATATTTAAATTTAATAAAGTTTCTATACTAAAACTATTATATCCTATACTAAATAAATCTACTGCAAAAAGAAAATTGTTTATTCCAATTTTCTTATATTTATCTAATTCATTTAAATTTTCTATATTAATCAATATCTTCTCTTTTTTCATTTCTTCTAAAACTTACTGATATTCCATCTCCTATATCATAGAATTTAGTAATATATTCTTTATTAGTTTTTAAATAATCTATATATCTTTCAATTCTATCTACTATGCCTTTTACATTTTTAGATTTTACAAAGTCTTTATTCTTTACTAATCCATGAAATTTTAAATTATCAGTAATTATTACTCCACCTTTATTTAAATAATTAGAAAATTTTTCAAAGTATTTAATATATTGTCCTTTAGCAGCATCTATAAATATTAAATCGTATTTAGCACCTTTTAAATTAACTTCTAAAGCATCATTATATACTACTTCTATTCTTTTATCTAATCCACTTTTATTTACGTTTTTTACTGCTTCTTTATATCTTTTTTCATCTTTTTCTATAGTAGTTATTTCTACAAAACTATTAGCATTTGCCATTAATATTGCAGAATATCCTATTGCAGTACCTATTTCTAATACTTTACTTACTTTATTTAATTTAATATATTTCATTATAAATTTAATGGAATCTAATTCTATTATAGGAACATTATTTTGTCCTGCATATCTTTCCATTTCTAAAATTAATTCTTTCATTTTATCAACTACTTTCTAATATTCGTACCATTTTCCTTCACTTTTTAGTGTTGCAATTGTTTCTTCATGTTCACTATAGTTTTTAGAAAAATAAGTTTTTTTATTTTTATCTGCTACAAAGTAATAATAATCATTTTTATTTGGTTCAATTGATGCTGCAATAGAAGATAAACTCATATTACATATAGGTCCTACTGGTAAACCTTTTACACAATCTCCTCTTGTATTATATCCATTACAACTATTTAAATCACTTTTTGTTAAATATGCTGAAAAATCTTTATTTACTGCATAATAAGTTGTTACATCACTACCTAATTTCATACCACTATTTAATCTATTATAAAATACTCCTGCAATATCTTTTCTATCTTCACTTAATCCACCTTCAAGTTCTATTATACTTGCAAGTGTTAAGTATTCATGTACACTATAAGTACCTAATTCTATATCTTCTTTATAATCACTTAATTTATTATCTAAATTATCTAAAAATCTATATACAATTTCTTCTAAAGTACTATTTTTTTTAAATTCATAAGTATCTGGATAAAAATATCCTTCTAATGGATTATATATTGATTCATTATATATACTATCTGTTATAAACCAATATTTTTCTATTAGTGAATCTAAAAATTCTTTATCATTTAGTAATTCATTTATTTCATCTATAGTATATGGAAAATTTTCACTAATAGTTTTTATATAATTAGATAATCTTTTTCCTTCTATAAATGTTAAAGTAATACTTTCATTTTCTATATTAGATTGATTAGATATTTTTTCTAATATTTCATTAGTAGACATATCTTTACTTAATTTATATGTTCCTGCAAATAATTCTCTATTAGTAAGTTTAATTAATAGTTTTCCAAAAAATGCACTTCTAATTAAACCTTCACTTTTTAAATGTTCTACTGTATTATATTTACTCCATCCTTCTTTTACTTCAAATGTAATTGTTTTAGTATCTTTAGTACTTACTGGAGATAAATTATATAACATTATTAAAAAAGAGCTTATAATTATTGTAAGTATTACTAGTATTGGAATAAGTATTATTTTTTTAATTTTCATCTGATTCTTCCTTTTTATTAATTGAATCAAGTATTTGTTCTACTATATTCCATTCTTCTTCTGTTTCTATTAAACCTAATTCTCCACTATTATCTTTATTATAAGTATTTGCATATACTTTTAAATTACCCTCTTCATCTTTTGTATTATCTGTAAATACTATATAACTTTTATTAGTTTTATCACTATCAAATGTAAATAAAACATCACAATCTATATCTTTATTATCTTTATCTTTAATTGTTATTTTTCCATCAGTTAAATTCATAAAACTACCCTTTCTTTCTTAAATAAGTATCTAATATAATACTTGCTGCATAAGAATCTATTATTTCTTTTCTTTTTTCTCTTTTAGTATTTAAATTTATTAGAAAATCTTCTGCCTCTTTAGTACTTAATCTTTCATCTACTAAATTTATTTTTAAATTAGTATATTTTTCTAATTCTTTTTTAAAATTTAGAGTTCTATCTACTGCAAAACCTAAACTATTATTCATATTTTTAGGTAAACCTAATACTAATTCATCAATATTTTCTATATTTATAATATTTAATACTTCTTTTATTAATTCATCAACATTATTATATCTTAATACTTTATATGGAGATGATATAATACCTAATTTATCAGTTACTGCAAGACCTAATGTTTTAGTACCTAAATCCATTCCTAAATATTTCATATATTTTTTCTCATAAAATTTTTTAAAAGTACTTCTAATATTTCTTCTCTATTTAAACTAGTTATTTTATCTCTTGCATTTTCAAAACTAGTAATATAACCAGGATCTCCTGTAATTAAATATCCTATTATTTGACTTATAGGGTTATATCCTCTAGTTTCTAAACTTCTATAAACTTCTTTTAGTGAAACAAAAATTAATTCATTTTGTATTGTATCAAGTTCATAAAGACTTGTTTTATCCATAATTTCATCTCCTAGATATATATATTTTACCAAAAAAATATATACTATTCAATTCTAAAATTATAATATTTAATTTATAAATTATATGTAATTTAAAAAGACTAAATAAATTAGTCTAAACCGTGTAAGGATTTTCTTGTGTTCCATCGCCTTTAGTTATTTTTATCATAGATGATAATACGACTGAAGGACGAACGGCACAAGCAGTGCCAACATCGCAATAACTTAAATATCTGCCATCCACAGAAAAAGCATAAGCATAACT
>CANRDR010000114.1 GCA_947629425.1 uncultured Bacilli bacterium
AACTTATTAAATACATTTCTATTCATATAAATCTCTTTTCCATATAAAAAAATTATATAAGTATAACCCCCCCCATATCAAACAAATGTTTCTATGAGAGAGATTGGTTATATAATTCAATTCTTCGTATATAATTTTTATTTTTTTGAGTACTTTCTTACTCTATTTACATTATACTTTATAATTTATTTCTTTACAAGTATAAATATTTATGTTATATATTAATTAAGAAAGTACATCGATTGATTTAGGTTCGATGCTTTCCGATTTTTTTGAATTTTTTGGAAAGACATCATTCAACCCCCTGTGGAAATGATGTCTTAATTGTTTTATTTTACTTATTTATATAAGAATATATAATATAGCAAGAATAAGCATTAAGATTATTATGAGTTGATAAAATATTTTATCCTTCATATGCCCTCCTTATTCTAGGAAAGCGCCATCACCACAGTCAATCGATGTACAAAATACACATTATCATACTAATTAATTTAATGCAAATCACTAATTTTAAGAATCTGTTTAAATTTTTGAACAGATTTTTTAAATGTATTATATAATTTATTAAATTGTTTATCCCATTTTAATTTTTTGTATGCAAATTTTTATTATTTATATATTTTAATATTTTTTTACAAGTTTAACAATTTTTATTCTTCTTTTTTTAATTTATTTACAATTATTTGATATTTATTTATTCTTCTTTCAACTTTACCTATTACTCTAATAATATCACCTATTTTTAATTCACTTACTAAATTATATTTATTAGGAAACACTATTAAATCTATAGAACCAACTTCATCACTACCAGTTATAAAAGCCATTTTTTCATTCTTTTTAGTATTAGTAGTCTTAATAGAATCAATATATATATAAATATCTATAACTTTATCAAAATAATTACTTATTTCATTTAATTTAACAATATTATTATATTTAGATATAGGATGATTAGAAATATAAAAACCATATAATTCTTTTTCTTTTTTAATAAGTTCATCTGATTTGTATTCTTCTACTCTTTTAATATTAGGAACACTTACTAATAATTCATCTATACCACTAGATAATTCAGCATATGTTATCGCATCATTTAATCCTTCTATCATAGTTTTTCTATTAAAATTAAAACAATCTAAACATCCTGCTAAAATTAATATTTCTATAGTTTTATTACCTATATTTTTACCAATAACTTTTTTAACAAAATCAAAATAATCAATAAATTTATCTTTTCTTTCACTTATTATAATATCAGCAACACTAGTACCTATATTTTTAATAATATTAATTGGCAATAATAATTTATTTCCAATAACTTGATATTTATTAGTACTTAAATTAATATCAGGTTTTAATATTTCTACATTTAATTTTTTTAAACAATCAATATATTCTTTAGTTTTAGATTCACTTCCTATATTATAATTTAATAATGCTTCATAAAAATATAAAGGATAATGTGTTTTTAAATAACACATCTCATAACCTACTAATGCATATGCAACTGAATGAGATTTATTAAAACCATAATCTGCAAATTTAACTATTAAATCATATACTTTTTGAGCAATATCACTACTATATCCATTATTTAAGGAATTAGTAATAAATTTAGTTTTTTCTTTTTCTATTACATCTAACTTCTTTTTACTTATTGCACGTCTAATAATATCAGATTCTGCATAAGAATAATTAGCCATTTTATTTAATATTTGCATTATTTGTTCTTGATATATTATTATTCCATAAGTACTTTCTAATATACTTTTTAAAGAATCATCTAAATAAGCAATAGATTCTTCTTTATTTTTTCTTTTAATATAAGTATCAATATTTCCCATAGGACCAGGTCTAAATAACGCAATAGCAGCAATTAAATCTTCAAAATTAGTTGGCTTTAATTTTATTAAAAAGTTCTTCATACCACTACTTTCAAATTGAAAAACACCATTAGTATTAGCATTACTAAAAGATTTATATGTTTCTTTATCATCTAGTGGAATATTATTAATATTAATTTTTTTATTTAGTTTTTTTTCAATAGATTTTATTATTGAATCTAATATACTTAAATCTTTTATAGCAAGAAAATCCATTTTAAGTAAACCTAATTCTTCTAAATATTCCATAGTACAACCAGTTAAATTAATATCACGATTTTTTATTACAGGTATTACATCAGTTAAAGGTACACTACTAATTACAACTCCAGCAGCATGAGTACCAATTTGTCTTTTTAATCCTTCTAACTTCATTGCAATAAAATATGCATTTTTTAAATTGCTAAATTGATTTAACATTTTTTTAACATTATCATTTAAATTATTTTTTAGAGTTTCTTTAGCATCAATATATGAACATAATCTATCTACTATTTTTAAATCTATTTCTAAAGATTTACATACATCTCTAATAACTTGTTTAGAACCTAATGTACTATATGTCATTATATTAGATACATAATCTTTACCATATTTTTCTGTTACATATTCAATAACTTTATATCTTTTAGTTGCATCAAAATCTATATCTATATCAGGCATAGTAACTCTTTCTGGATTTAAAAATCTTTCAAATAATAAATCATATTTTATTGGATCTATTTCAGTAATACCTAAAGAATATGATATAAGTGAGCCCGCTGCACTACCCCTACCAGGTCCTACTAATATATCGTTTTTTTTGCTAAACCTTACATAATCATAAACTATTAGAAAATAATCAACATAACCCATTTTATTAATTACATCTAATTCATAAAATAATCTCTTTTTATATTTATCAGATACGTTATTATTAAGTCTCTTTTTTAAACCTTTAATAGATAAATTTTTTAAATATTCTTCTGAATTATCACAATATTTAGGTATAAATTTTTTATTAATTTTTATTTCTATATTAATTAAATTAGCAAATAAATTAGTAGTTTTTATATCAAAAAAATCATTATTATTTATATATATATTATTATTGTAATCAATAAAATTATAATTAGATATAGTTAAGCCTGTATCAATCATATGTAAATAATTAGTATATTTTACATCTTCTTTATTAAAAGAATACACTTTATTTATGTAAACAACATTATTTGTTATTAATAAACTATTTTTAAGTTCATCTTTATTTTTATATGAAATATATTTATTAACATTATCTATATCATTATATAATTCTTTATATTCATAAGGTATTACTATTATTAAATTTTCTGTATTAAAGTTATCTTTATATAAATCTATTAATCCATTATAATTTTTTGGATATATATAATATTCTTTATTATCTATATGTTTTATTAAACCAATTATTGGCTTTATATTATTTTTAATTGTTTTATTATAAAATTCCATAGTACTATATAAATTATCATTTAATATACCTATTGTTTTTATATTATTTAATTTAGAATAGTTTATTATAGAATCAATAGTTATTAAACTAGTGAGTAATGTATAATCAGTAATAATACCAAGCGTTATAAATTCCATTTACCTCACCTCTTATGAATATTATACTTAATTAATCATAAATTTTAAAGTAATATAATTTATTTTGAAAGGAAATTTATGAAAGATTATACAAATTTTATTAGCACTGATAAAGGTAACTTTATAATTAAGTATAATATTAAAGATTATAGTATTATTATAACTTATGCAAATGGTTTTAAAAGAAAGATTAGATATACTAAACAAAATAAAATTAACTTAGATAATATTATTTATAATGAATATGAAAAATTAAATAAATATAATATAGATAAATATTTAAAAAAAGATTTAAATAAGTCTATAAAAGAATTTATATTATCTATATTTATTACTTTTTTAGTATTAGGTATAAATATATCAAGTATAAATATATTTGGAATTATATCTATAATATTATTAGATTTATATAATATTAAAAGTATAATAGAAAATAATAATTTAATTAAAGATTATAAAAAATATATTTTATATAATAGAATTAATTCTTTAAATTTAAATTATTTAGCTAATGATTTTGAATTAAATAAAGATTTAAAAGATAAATTACGTTATAAAACATATAAAGATATTAATAATAGATTAAAAAATAAAGAAAAAATATTAGATATTAATTATATTAATAAAATGTATTTATTTGAACTTAAAAATATATTGATATACTTAAAAGAATCTTATGATTTAAATAAAAAAACAGATTATGTTAGTATTGCAGAAGATATTATAAAATCATATAAGAAAGAAAATTTATAATAAATTATTGAATATGATATTTTATTATGATATAATATTTTTGCTCTTAGGGGATTAGTTAAATGGTATAATAATGGTCTCCAAAACACATAGTTGGGGTTTAACTCTACTATTTAGCAAACCC
>CANRDR010000115.1 GCA_947629425.1 uncultured Bacilli bacterium
TTAATATGTTTTAATCCTTTTTCAAGAATTTTATAAGTAATACAAGTATTACTGCATAGATTACTAAATAATCCATTTATATATAATCCTTTCATAGGACCACCTCCTTCCAAATAATTTTATAAAAAATAATTGGACTGAGGAAAAAGCACCTAACAATTAAGTATCTCTAAAAACATTATAAAATATATATGTAAAAAAATAAAGATAAATTTATACATTTGTTTGATTTTTTTATAAAGTATATAAATAATATTTTTTATGAATAATATATAGTGTATAGGTTATAATTGAAAACTAGTTGTAAAAACAAATAAGTTATGTTATAATCTATACATGGAAAGCAAAAGAGATACTTAATTTCCTATGTTAGGTACTCTCAGTCCAGATTAATTGTACTTTGAGCACCATTCAATAGTAGAATAGGTGCTCTTTTAATATGTTTTAATCCTTTTTCAAGAATTTTATAAGTAATACAAGTATTACTGCATAGATTACTAAATAATCCATTAATAAATCCTTTCATAGGACCACCTCCTTCCAAGAAATTTAATAAAAAATAATTGGACTGAGGAAAAAGCACCTAACAATTAAGTATCTCTAAAAACATTATAAAATATATATGTAAAAAAATAAAGACATAATTTATACATTTGTTTGATTTTTTATTTAAAATTTTCTAAATCAATTATATCATTAACTTTTAAATTAATAGATTTATTATTGGGAAGTTCTAATATATTAGATTTCTTTTTAGTATGATAAATTAATATTTTATTTTTTTTAACATTTCTATTAATAAAAAGTATTCTATTATCTTTATCTAATAATAACACATCTATAGGTTCTTTCATAAAATAAGTATGAATACTTTTACAATCCTTAATAAGTAAACCATAATCTATATTAGTTTTATTCATTAAACCTAATAGTTTATCTTTAAAAGTTTCAGCTACTATTATTTTCATAACACCACCATTAATATTATATTATTTAAAATTATAATAAACAATTAATTCATATATTTTTCATATAAAAAATTTACAATTTTAATAGACATAAGAAATTTTTTGTTATATTATATTAATTAGTGTTTTAAAAAGGAGTAATAAACATGAAGAAGTATATCAATAAAAACATAATTAAAAACTTTATAATAATATTTAGTTTATTAATATTATCAGAAATAATATTTAAAATAATAAATAATTTTAATATATTAGATTGGTCTATATTAAGAATAATGTTAAGTGACTTAATAATAAGTATGATTATATCTTGTATATTATATTTTATACCTAAAAAAATACATAAATATATAATTATATTAATTACATTTATTATATCTATATATAGTTTAGCTCAAACTGGATTTAATAACTTTATTGGTGTTTATATGTCTTTATCAACATCAAGTCAATTAGGAGCAGTAATAGATTATATAAGAGAATTTATTTTAAGTTTTAAATGGTATTATTATTTTATGTTAATTCCATTTGTAGTATCTTTAGTATATTTTATATTTTTTGATAAATTAGTTAATAAAAAATTTAAAATTAATTTAAATAAAAATAAATATAAAGAATTAGATAAAAAATTATTTATAAAAAAATCATTAATATATTTATCTAGTATATTAGTTATTTTAGGATTATATATATCAACATTATATATACCATTTATGCAAAATAAATTACAAACTGTTAGTAATACTAAATTATTTTTAAATCCTAGTATACCGAGTGTTTCAATAAAACAATTTGGAATAGCAATGTATGGAACTATGGATGTTAAAAACTATATTGCACCAGTTGAAGAAGAAATTATATATGAAACTGATAATGAAGAAATAGAAAAAGATAAAACAAGAAGTTTTGATGATACTAAGTGGAATGATTTAATTAGTAATGAAAGTGATCAAACATTAAATTCTTTAAATAATTATTTTATAAATAATAATATTAGTGATATTAATTCATATACTGGTATGTTTGAAGATAAAAATTTAATAGTTATTATGATGGAAAGTGTAAATGATATATTTATAAATGAAGAAGATTTTCCAAACTTTTATAAATTATATAATGAAGGATGGCATTGGGAAAATAATTATAGTCCTAGAAATAGTTGTGCAACAGGTAATAATGAAATGAGTACTATGACTAGTTTGTATTCTATACAAAATACATGTACTGCTAATACTTATAGAAAAAATACATATTTTGAAAGTATATTTAATTTATTTAATAATAAAGGTTATAGAACTTTTAGTGCACATGATTATACAGCACATTATTACTATAGAGATGAAATACATAAAAATATGGGAAGTGGACACTATTATGATGTAGAAGAATTAGGTATAGATTTTTCTAGTCAATATAAAAATTGGGCTAGTGATGAAGATTTCATGGTAAAAGTATTAGATATTTTAGATACATTTGATAAAGATGATAAAGTAATGAGTTATTTAACTACTGTAACTAGTCATCAACCTTATTCAGTATCTTGTATACAAGGAGATTATTATTTAGATTTATTTAAAGATGAAGATATTTCTATGGATTTAAAGAGATATAAATCTAAATTAACTTATTTAGATAGAGGTTTAGGAGTATTAATAAATGGATTAGAAGAAAGAGGAAAGTTAGATGATACTGTAATAGTTTTATTTGGAGATCATTATCCTTATGGTATTGCTAAAAAGACAATTAATACAGTATTAGATTATGATGTTACAGTTGATTATGAAGCTGAAAGAGTACCATTTGTTATATATAATAGTGAAATGGAAGCAAAAACATTTAAAGAATATACTTCTTATATTAATATACTTCCTACTATTGCAAATTTATTTAATTTAGATTATGATCCAAGACTATATATGGGTACAGATTTATTTAGTGAAGATTATAAATCTTTAGTAGTATTTTCAGATGGTTCATGGAAAAATGAATTAGCATATTATGATGCTGCAAAAGGTAATATAGAATATTATACAGATAAAGAATACAGTGTAGAAGAAATTCAAGAAATAAATAGTATGATAGATTTAAAAATGAATATGAGTAGTCTTGCTATAAAAAATAATTATTTTAATTATTTATATAATAAATTAAATGTAGAAAATAATGATGAATCAAATATTTGTGAATTTGATAAAGATAAAATAAATCAAAAAGAATCATAAACGGCCATAAAACCGTTTTTTTGATAATTTATACTTTTATTAAATAAAAAAGTATGTTATATTTATATTACACAAACGAAGGGGAATGTTAATGGGACAATACTTTACTAATGATGAATCTTTAAAAAGTGAATATAGATATATAAAATATAATTATGATGATTACTCGTTTACTTTTACTAGTGATTTAGGTGTGTTTTCTAAAGATAAAATTGATTATGGTAGCAAAATACTTTTAGAAAATTATTTAAAAAGTAATAATTTAAAAAAAGATGTATTAGATGTTGGTTGTGGATATGGTTTTTTAGGAATAGTTATTTCTAAAATAATGGAAAGTTATGTTGAACTTATTGATATAAATAAACGAGCGGTACATTTAACAAATATAAATATTAAAAATAATAAAGTTAATGCTTTTGCTTACGAAAGTAATATTTATGATAATGTTTTTAAAAAATATGATGTAATTATTACAAATCCACCTATTAGAGCAGGTAAAAGTGTTTATATGAAAATATTAAATGATTCTATAAACTATTTAAAAAGTGATGGAGAATTATGGTTTGTAATAAATAAAGATCAAGGGGCTAAAAGTGTAATAAAAGAATTGTCGAATATTTATGAAGTTAATGTTTTAGAAAAAAGTAAAGGTTTTTTTGTAGTTTTTTGTAAAAAGCATTGACTTTAAAAGAATTTGTTGATAAAATTTTAAATTGGTGGCGTAGTATCTAATTTATTAGACTACACAAAAAAAATCTTAGTATTGGGGTGAAATTTAGTGGCATACAAAATAGAAAAATTTGGTGACCATAGAGAAAGAAGAAATTTCTCTAAAACTTCTAATAAATATGAACTTAAGGATTTATTAGAAATACAAAAGGAATCATATAATTGGTTCTTAACAGAAGGTATAAAGGAAGTATTTGATGATTTATTTCCTGTAGAAAGTTTCACTGGTAATATATCTCTTAGTTTTAGTGATTATTGTTTTGATGAACCTAGATACGGTATAAAAGAATCTAAGGAAAGAATGGTAACTTATTCTGCACCTTTAAAAGTACAAGCACGTGTTTTCTTAAATGAAACTGGAGAAGTTAAAGAACAAGAAATATTCTTAGGTGATATGC
>CANRDR010000116.1 GCA_947629425.1 uncultured Bacilli bacterium
AAATCATATGATAATGGAACAAGTTTTTGTTCTTTTAAATTAGACACTTTTAACCCTCCCTTCACTATATATATACTCTATTTTTTTGCATTTCCTTTTTTTTCTTTTAATTTTCATTAAAAAAGTTTAAAAAATACTCTAATTTTTATTTTTAGAGTATACATTTAATTTAAATATTAAATTTTTGTTATTCTATAATATATAATATCTTGATTAAATATAATGCTTTACAAATCTTTATAATATAGAAAAGACATAATTCACCTTTTATGAAAATAATGCCTTATTTTTTTCTAGATTTTAAATCTTGAATATGATAATTAATTATTAAAAGTAACTTAGTAGGAGTAAATCTTGTAAAAAATACACCTAATTTCATCATAATTGTTGGATCTATAATAAGTTTATTTTTAAACATTTTATCTATAGCGTATTTTGCTACATATTCACTACTTGCACTTTTTAAATTAAAATGACCTCCTGCTACTTTATTAAAATTAGTATTTACTGGCCCTGGACATAATGCAGATATATGAATATGTTTATTAATTCTTCTAACTTCTTCATATATTGCTAATGTTTGTTTTAAACAATAATTTTTAGTTGAATAATATGTTGATAATTTAGGCCCTGGCATAAATCCAGCAGACGATGCAACATTTAGTATATAAGTATCTTTTTTTCTATTAATAACATCTTGTAAAAATAATTTAGTTAATATATGTACTGCTACAATATTTAAGTTAATCATTTCTAATTCTCTATCTAAAGAAGTTTCTATAAAATTACCAAATAAACCAAATCCAGCATTATTAATTAATATATCTATATTTTTATCTTTTACTTTATCATATAATTTATATACATTATCAATAATAGTTAAATCCATATCATATATTTCTACATTAACTTTAGAATTATTTTTAATTTCTTTTAATGCATCTTTATTTCTACCTACTAATATTAAATCAATTCCTAAACTATCTAAGTAGTGTGCCATATCTCTTCCTATTCCACTACTTCCACCAGTTATAAGTGCTAACATAATTTTTTCCTTTCTATTATATCAATTGCTAATAATAAATTTGCTAGTGCTAAAAACATACCTGCTAATACATCTGATGCAAAATGTACTCCTAAATATATTCTGCTTATCATTATTAAAAATATAAGTAAAGATATTAAAATACTAAATATTATTTTTAATTTTTTATCTAATTTAGATTTATTTATTAAATATATAATAAAACCATAAAATGTAATACTAAACATAGTATGTCCTGATGGAAATGAATAAAATTTTTCTGTTATTAAATTTATATCTATTGGTCTATTTCTTCTTGTTATAATTTTAACTATAGTATTAAATATAGTATCAAATACTAATAATATATTTAATATTAATATTTTTTTATTTTTAATTATTGCTAATATTAAAGATAATATAAATATTATTAATCCAAATTTAAAACCACCAAAGAATGTAATAAACTTTAAAAAATTTGTAATATTATCATTTTTTATTTTTATAATATGATTATATATTTCATGATCAAAATTATCTAACTTATCTAAAAAAAATAACATTAAAAATACTAAAAAAATTACATAAAATATTATTATTAATTGTTTTCTTTTCATAATTATCCTTTAAATTTAAATATACTTTTTATTTTACCAACAAAAAATATTATATTATCACAATTTTTAATTGCAACTTTTTTAAATATGGCTTTACCACCTACAGTTAAAGATGATATTATAGCGGAAACAATTATTGATGATATAGTTACATTATCTTTCATAAATGTTGCTAAATTGATTGCAATTATTGCTCCTAATGCACCACTTATTATTCCACAAATATCACCTATTACATCATTACAAACACTTGATACTTTAACTGAATTTTTAATTATTTCTAAAGATTCTTTAGCGCCTTTTATCTTTCTTGATGATTTAGCATGAAATGTTGCTTCATTGCTAGTTAAACTAGCGGTACCAATCATATCAAATATAATACCTATTATAATTACTAAAAGTGCAATTATAACCATTACTATTATATTCGCGCGTTCTGTAATTATATTAGATATAAAACTAAATAATATTGAAAGAAAAAAAGTCATTAAAAAAACTTTATATATCCAGTTATCTTTTTTCATATCGACACTCCTTATATAAAGTTGGGTTAAATTTGTATGGTATGTTATAAATTAATTTTACGGCTTTGGTCGAGTTGAATTTCTCTATTTCCTACCCTCAGTTACCCTTAGGCGATTTCTCTTTAAAGGAAATAATTAAAAGTTTCCAATTTAATTACTCGATTACCACTTAGTCCGCACCTCAAGACTTATAACTTGACACGCTAGAAGTTTTCCTTAACATAACTAACCTATTCTTATTCGCTTTTGCAAATACGCTTTCAATTTTATTTCCCGCGTATTCACTCACGACATGCACATTTTTTATACTATGTGACGTAATAAAAGGATTTAATACTATATGCCATTATAGTCGTCCTTAAATTTAAAATTATATTTCCACCCTAACTTGGGCAGATAAAGCAGAAATACAAAGTGTCATATTGTACAATTAATGAATTTTTAGGCTCATCTTCAAATAGTGTTTATGACTAGCATAATGCACCACACATAACAGATTATAGCATATTATTTACATTCTGTCAAATTAATTGTTCGCTTTTTGTTCGATTATTTTTTTAATAATCATTTCATTATATGCTGATTAGTTAAAATTATTACTACACTTCCCAACTTTAATTAATTATTATAAATTAATTATAAAATAAATTTAAATATTAGACAATATAAAGTTTTTTTGCTAAAATATATTAACGGATGTGATTTATATGGAATTACCTAATATAAAAATTTTAGATGAATCTAATAAAATATTAAGACGAGTTAGTAAAGATGTTTCTTTTCCATTAGATAATGAAACTAAAAAATTAATTGATGATGCTTTAACTTATTTAGAAATGTCTCAAATGGATGAATATATTGAAAAATATGATTTAAGAGCTGGAATGGGTTTATCATTTGTTCAATTAGGAATCTTAAAAAGAATATTTGTTATATCAGAAGAATTAGAAGATGGTACATTTAAAAGATATGTTTTAATTAATCCTAAAGTAATATCTAAAAGTGAAGAATTAATTTATGTTGGTGAAGGTGAAGGTTGTTTAAGTGTTAATAGAGAAGTCGTTGGTATTGTACCTAGAAATGCAAGAATAACTGTGGAAGCATATGATATTGATGGAAATAAATTTACAATTCGTGTAAGAGAAGATATATCTATTGCATTTCAACATGAATTAGATCACTTAGATGGTATACTTTTTGTAGATAAAATAGATAAAAATAATCCTTTTAAAAATAAAGAATTTATGAGAGAAATATAAAAAAACTACCTAAGTAGTTTTTAAAAATCTTCTCTATCTCTTAAGAAAGATGGAATATCAAAATCGGTTTCATCTTCTTTTTTTTGACTTCTTGAAGGAATTGTATCATTGTAATCATTAGTAGGTGTTTCTTCTTCAAAGCCAGTTGCAATTACTGTAACAATAACTTCATCATTTAAATTTTCATTTATTACTGCACCGAATATAATATTTATATCCGTATTTGCACTCTGTCTTACTATTTCTGCAGCATCTTCTGCTTCAAACAATGTTAATGTATTTCCACCAGTTACATTTATTATTGCATCAGTAGCACCACTTATACTTGTTTCTAAAAGTGGACTTGATACTGCTTGTTTTGCTGCTTCTATTGCTCTATTTTCTCCAACACCTAAACCTATACCAATTAAAGCATTTCCACGTTTTTCCATAACTGCTTTAACATCAGCAAAGTCAAGGTTAACTAAACCTGATACTGCAATTAAATCACTAATTGATTGAACTCCTCTATGTAATACATTATCAACTTCTTTAAATGCTTCTACCATAGGTGTTGATTTATCTATAATATCTCTTAATCTATCGTTAGGTATAACTATTAATGTATCAACATGTTTTCTTAATTCATCAATACCAAGTATTGCTTGTTCCATTCTTCTTTTTCCTTCAAATCTAAATGGCTTTGTAACAATACCAACTGTTAAGGCACCTAAATTTTGGGCAATTTCTGCAATTACTGGTGCAGCACCTGTTCCAGTACCGCCACCCATTCCGCAAGTAACAAATACCATATCAGCACCT
>CANRDR010000117.1 GCA_947629425.1 uncultured Bacilli bacterium
AAATCTTTAAAGGATTTGGTATATTCGAGTGTATTGCTATTGCAGTATCACTTGGTATTGGGTATTTTTGTTCATTGTTGATCTCTCAATTTAAAATTAAAATGATTTTATTTTGTGTTCCACCATTACTTATGTTTTTATTATTACTTCCCTTACCTAACGGAAGTACAGCTTTGACTATTTTAAGAAAGTTTTTTATTTATCAAAAACATCAAAAATGTTTTAAAGTTAAATGATGTGATTAGTTGACTCCATTTAACTTAAATGTTAAAATTAGACTATAAGTAGTCTAAAAGGAGTCTAAATATGGAAGATAAAAATAATAAAGATTTAATCTATCTTGAAACTTATATTTTACAAAAAGATATGAGAATAAGAATGCCAAAAGCTATATTAAATAATTTGAATGCAAAAAAAGGGATAACTAAATTCGCAATATATTTGGACATAAAGAACAATCAATTAATATTGAAAGCAGTCGATTCTACTTCAGGAGGAAAAGAAAATGGATAAAAAAGCAATGAAGAAAGCAGGTACTTTTGAATTAAACAAAATAGAGCCAATACATAATTGGTATTCTTATGTAGAAGGATATTCGTCTTGTTTAATAACGGACGAATTAGATTTGTTAAAAGAATATAATATAAAAAGTATTTATGATCCTTTTGGAGGTACTGGAACGACACCACTTGTTGCTAGTCAAAGAGGTATCAATTCATATTATAGTGAAACTAATCCATTTATGCTAAATGTTATAGATACTAAAATTAATTCAGTTATAAATATTTCTAAATCAAAAATTGGGACAAAATTATTAAAAGATTTTCTAGAAGAAATTAAGCACAAAAAATTTGAAATTAGGAATAATATTAAATGGGATGGCTTTGAAAAATATTTTGAAAATGATAGATTATCGATAATACTTCAAATTAAAGAAAGTATTACAAATGTTAAAGACATTGATGCAAAAAAAATCTTAATGTTGGCTTTATCTTCAATCGTCGTTCAAAGTTCTAAAACTATTAGACGAGGTGATTTAAGATATGCTACGGATAAAGAATTACAAAAGAAAAATAAAGATGATGTCGTAGATTTATTTGTAAATAAATTAGAAAATATAATTAACAATATAGATTGTTATGGAAAAGATGTACGATGTAAATCAACTTTGCTATCTCCAGATGCTAGGGATATTGAGGGAGAAAATATATTTGATTGTATTATTACTTCTCCACCATATTTAAATGGTACTAATTATATTCGAAATACAAAACTTGAATTAAAATTAAATGATTTTTTAAATGATGAAAGTGATATGCCACAATTTCATTCAAAAGGTATTATTGCAGGAATAAATAATGTATCAAGTAGAAACGAAAATTTTATTCCATTAGATTTTGTAAAACCATATATAGAGAAACTTGAACCTGTTGTTTATGATAAAAGAATTGTAAAAATGATAATTGGTTATTTTAATGATATGAACGATGTAATAAAAAAACTATCAATTTCATTAAAAGATAATGGTATATTTATAATGGATATTGGAGATTCTCAATTTGCAGGAGTTCATATACCAACCCATGAAATATTAACTACTATTTGTGAAAATAATGGTTTTGTTAAATATGATGAAACAATTTTAAGAGAACGAAGATCTAAAAATAATATGGTTTTATCTCAAAGAATTCTTCGATTTAAATTGAATAAAACAAATAATTATAAAACTAATAATCAGAAATCTACAAAAAGATTGGATGGGCAATTAACATTAGATTTATTAAATGACAAACATAGTAGTGAAATAGGTAATTTCTATATAAAAGCAAAAAAGTTTATAAATAAAATGCCTTATAAATTTGAACCTTATTCAGGAAGAAATTGGGGACATGCTTGGCATTCATTGTGTTCTTATCACGGAAAGTTAAAACCTGCAATTGCTTACTTTTTGGTAAAAGATTTTACAAAAAAAGGAGATGTAATATTAGATCCATTATCTGGTGTTGGTACTATACCTTTTGAAGCATGTTTACAAGGAAGAATTGGAATAGGAAACGATTTAAGTGAAATGGCATATATTGTATCAAAAGCAAAATTAGAAAAGGCAGATTATAATGATGTGAATATAGAGCTTAAAAAATTGTCTGATTATATAGAAAAAAATAAGAATACTGATATAATAAATCAAAAAGTAAATGAAAATAAAGATTTTGGATACAATAAAACTTTAAAAGAATATTTTCACGAAGATACTTTTAGAGAAATAGTATGTGCTCGAGAATATTTTTTAAATAAAGTCCATGATATGTCATCAGAAGATGCTGTTATTTTCTCGGCTTTTATGCATATATTACATGGGAATAGACCATATGCTTTATCTAGAACATCACATCCACTAACTCCGTATGCACCTAAAGGGGAATTTATATATAAAAATGTTATTTCTCATATAAAAGATAAATTAGAGGCATCCTACAAAATAGATGATTTTAAAGATTACATAAAAGGAAAAGCAATATATGGCGATTATAACAATATTCAGGGTTATGATTCTAAAGTTGATTATATTATTTGTTCTCCACCTTTTGCTGATTCAATGAGATTCTATATGCAAAATTGGATGAGACTTTGGCTTTGTGGTTGGAATAAAGATGATTTTAAAAATGCAGAGCAAGTATTTTTAGATTCTAAACAACAAAAAGATTTTAGTATATACGATTCATTTTTTCATATGTGTAGTCGTGTATTAAAAGAGGATGGAAAAGTTATTTTGCATCTTGGCAAAACACCTAAAATAGATATGGCAGAAGAATTGGAAAAGTATTCTTCAAAATATTTTGATACAGTGTATATCGGAGCCGAAAATGTTGCAAATATAGAAAAGCATGGCATAAAGGATAAAGGAAATACAATTGAACATGAATTTATGTTTTTAATAAAAAAATAGTGTATTTGAACACTATTTTTTCATTCTATTATTGTAACTGATGTAGGATAATGACCTGTTATTTTCTTATATTCTTCTGCAAGATCAATTTGATTAGAAATTACTCTTTTTAAAGAGTCATTTATCTTATCGGCAGTTAATATTCCATCTCTAACTTTTTGATAATCAGGTTGCATTAAAAACTCATCATAAAACCATACTACATTTTTAACTAACAAATTTAAAACTTCTTGGTTAATTTCCCTAGAATGTAGTTTTTCTAATGTTAATCCTGTTATTTTGCTTAATTCTACAAGTTCTTCTTCAGAATAATAATCAACAGGAAATGTATCACTTTTTTGTGAATTGTGAGATGAACATAAACAAGTTGCTGTATCATCCAATCTATATAAATATGCTAGTGGCATAGTATGATCTAGAGCTATTTCATTTAATGCTAAAGGTTTTTTACATTTAAAACATTTACGATCGAACTTGTTCCATATATATTCTGTAAATTCCTTTTTAGTTCTATTTTCAAATTCAAAATGAATTAAATTTGTTTGTAATAGATTGTTAATTAATACTTCAATTGCTCTACGACGAAGTCCATCTTCTCTAAATTGTTGGGCATTTCGTTGTGGATTAAGTGGCATATTAACAAAAAATTTTTTGCATGCCTTACATTCAAGTTGGTGACCATAATATGATATAACTTTATTATTCTCTAGATTAATACCAAAATCTTGTAATTCTTTATAATCAACTTGATTTTGGATTTCATACGCTCTAAATGTTGAGTGTTTACATGGGGCTAATTTTTTAAAATGCAAAGAAAATGCTAAAGTATTTATTTCATTTTTAATATTTATCGGTAAAAATCTTCCACATCTATTACAACTTTTTAGTACAACTAATTGACCAGATGTGAAGTTTTGTTTAGATATTAAATATGTTGATATGGGTAATTCGGTATCTAAATAATACAAATGAGGAATATGCATATTAGTTTTTTGATAAAAACTTTCTTTAAATTTATCGCTCTCAAAATCATCTTTATCAATTGAATTCATATCAAAACTAATTAAATCTATGTAACCATCATCGTCAGTAGTAATATTCATATTAACTATGACATCTTGAATAATATTAGTATCATCTAATTCTATTTCTTTATGAAACCCGATGCTGTTCCAATCATTAGCATTAATAGGAGTATGAATATTAAATT
>CANRDR010000118.1 GCA_947629425.1 uncultured Bacilli bacterium
AAATCTCATTTTCCCCTTTAATTATAGGGGTTTGTGAGATTTTTTATATTCAACAACTGTCAAACTCAAGATTATACTTTATATTTTAAATATTTACAATATTAAATATAGACTAAATATATTCTATTTTGTATAATTTATATTGGTGGTATAATGAAAAAATTCCTTAAAAATGAGAGCTACTTATTTATAACATTTATTTTAAGTTTAATTACAATATTAACTATATATAAATTACAAAACGTAGCACCACTTGGAAGAAATTCTCTTTTAACAATAGATTTCTTTCATCAATATGGTCCTATGTTATCTGAATTATTTGATAGAATTAAAAGTGGAGAAAGTCTTATATATTCTTTTAATTTAGGATTAGGTATACCTTTTTTTAGAAACTTTTTTAATTATTTATCTAGCCCATTAAATATATTAATGTTTTTATTTAATAGAAATAATTTAATTATGTCTTATTCTATTATAATCGCAATACGAGCATCTATTACTAGTGTTACAATGTCTTATTTTTTAAAGAAAAAGTTCGATTTTAAAAATAATTATATAATAGGTTTAAGTATACTTTATTCTTTTTCAACATATTTTACTGCTTATTATTTTAATGTAATGTGGTTAGATGGTATGTTACTTTTACCTTTAATAATATTAGGTATAGAAAATATTATAAATAAAAATAATGGTATATTATATACAATTAGTTTAACTTTAATGCTTTATACTAATTATTTTATTGCTTATATGATTTGTATATTTTCTGTAATATATTTTATTTCTTATTTAATTATTAAAATAAATAAAAAAAATATAAAATTAATGTTAAAAAGATGTTTAAAATTTGCTATTTGTTCACTATTATCAGGTATGCTAATGTGTTGGGCGTTAATTCCTATGTTTGAAGGATTAAGTACTACTAATGCAACTACAGGAACTATGCCAGAAACACAGTATTATGCATTTACTTTATTTGAATTTTTAAAAAATCATATAACAGGTATAAAACCTACAGTATTTGCATCTGGAATATCTAATGCTCCTAATATATCTTGTGGAATACTTATTTTTGCACTTTCTTTATTATTCTTCATTAATAAAAAAATATCTTTAAAAAGAAAAATAGTATATGGTTGTATTTTAATATTTTTAATAGCATCATTTTATTTAGCACCACTTGATTATATATGGCATGCATTTCATGTACCAAATGATTTACCATATAGATATTCATTTATATATTCGTTTGTTTTAATAATTATTTCTACGTATTCATTAAAATATATTAAAGAACAAAAATTTTTAACAGTTTTAATAACATATTTTATACTTATGATATTTATAACTTATTTATATTTTAGTGGTTATGATAATATATCTGAAAAAATGATTTATTGTAATTATATATTTTTATCAATTTATTTTGTAATATATACTTTATTTCACTTTAGAAATAAATTAAAAAAATACTTACTTCCAATATTTTTAGTAACTATATGTACTGAATGTGTATTATCTATTAATGATAATTGGGATATATTACAATATATTGATGAATTTTATTCCAGTTATAGTGATATACATAAAAGTGTAGAAAAAGTAAAAAATAATGATAATGAATTATTTTATAGAACTGAAAAAAATACTATTTTGACATTTAATGATGGAGCATGGTATGACTATTATGGTCAAACAACATTTAGTTCAATGGCATATAATAATCTAAGTGTTTTAAATAATAATTTAGGTATGCCAGGTAATTTTATTAACAGCTATTATTATAAACAAAATACACCTATATATGATATGATGTTTGATATTAAATATACTATAGGTAATAATTCTGATTTAAAAAGATATAGTGAATATTTAAATAGAAATGATACATTAACATATAAGTTTAATTATAATATAGGTTTAATGTATGGTGTTAATAATACTATTAAAAATTTTAAATATAATTATATTAATCCATTAGAATATCAAAATAATTTTATATATAATACTACTAATATAGAAGATACTTTATATAGATTAAATTTATTAAATAAAGAAATTGTATTTCAAAATGATGATGAAACATTAGTTAAATTTACTTATGAAAATATAAGCAATGACAATATATATTTTTATTCTAATAATTCATTAGTTAAATATTTAATAATAGATAATGATGCATATTATAAAAATGATACTAAATTAAGTGATATTGCATTACATAGTAATATTGATATAAATTCATATAATACTTATGATGAAGCGTATGTTATAAATAAATATATTAATAATAAAACATTTGATATTTATGTTGCATATTCTAATTATTTAAATGAAGAAATAGATGTATATACTATTGATAATGATAAATTTATTAATGCTTTTAATATATTAAATAAAAATAAAATTAATATTACTGAATTTAAAGAAGATACTATAATTGGTAATGTTAATTTAGATAGATATTTATCTATATATACTTCTATACCTTATGATAATGGATGGAGTGTATTTGTTAATGGTAAAAAAATAAATACATATAAAATAGCGGATAGTTTATTAGGTTTTGATTTAAATAAGGGTAAAAATAATATTAAATTAGTATATAGACCTCATAATATATATATTTGGTTAAGTATAAGTATAATTACTCTAATTTCTTCTATATTATATTTGATTATAAAGAAAAAATCTAATGTAAGATGATTTTAACTGCTAGCAAAATTAAATGGTATAAGAATTTTCTTTAGTCCCATTTCCATTTATTAATTTTATATTTGGAATTAATACTATGGATGGTCTTATTTGACAACTATGTTCAATATTAATATGCCCATAAAATATAGAACCATTATTATTTACAATCATACCAACGTCCCCAACCGGTCTTCCTACTCTTGGAGATATTGTCCACCATGATAAATTATTTGTATATAAATAATAATTATTATTATCTTTTTCTGGCATTGCTCCAGCAAATACTACTTCATCTACTGTTAGTATTGATATATAATCATCAACTTTTTCATCAGTGTCTGTTCTTGCAGTTTTTAACGTTGCATATAGTTTTTCTGGATTATTTCTGTTGTTAATTAATCTTTTAAATGGTTCATACCACCAAACCTCTTCTTCAGTTTCATATTCAACTGGATATTTAGTTGTCCAATCTCCTATTTCCCATTTTTCATATTTTAAAATATTTTCTAATTCTTTTTTTAATATTAGTTTATCATTTGATGGATATGTTTGATTATTATCACTTAAAGTAAATTTTTCATTAAACCAATTTTGTAATATTGTCCTAATACATGTAGTAGGATTATCTGTACAATTTTTATAATCTGCATTGTTAATATTTTTATATCCATACTGTCCTGTTCCTATTAAAGCATTGTCTCCACCTGTTGCTGTTTCACATGTATGCTCTTTATCTTCTAATATTAATTTAATACTTCCGTCTCCTTCTATTCGAACTACTCTCCAACACATATTATTAAAATTTAAATAATTATCTTCTACATTTCCTCTAAAATAATATGAATTACCATAGTCATCTTCTGTTAATGATAATGTTCTTTCATCTTCTCCACTTACTTCTTGTGCTGGTACTGTTTTTGGTGTTCTAGATAATATTGTTTTATCTTCACTATTTTCTAAATATGCATTTTTTGCATTTTCAAATATTGTATATGCAAGTGTTCCTTCTTTATATGGATTTACTATTCCTGTACTTTCTTTTTGATAACAATTTATTTTTACTTTATATTTTATTTCTGTTTTTATTGCACTTTCACTTTTTACTCTTATTTTAAATCTTTCTTCTTTATTATATTCATTTAATATATGTTCTTTTATTTCTAATGTTTCAACATAATCATCATTGCTATTTCCATATGAATCTATATATCTATATAATCCTTTTGAGTTACTATCATTTTCTATTGTTAATATATATCCTATATCTGTATCTGATTCATTATTATCTTTACTATTTTTTACATTTATATAAAAATATCTTTCATTATCTTCTATATATTCATCTTTATTATCTACAGATACATCACATACTAACTTACCTGTATTAGAAACAACATTTACATTAGTTTTTGCTTTATATTTAGAA
>CANRDR010000119.1 GCA_947629425.1 uncultured Bacilli bacterium
GTTAACATATTCATAAAAAAATCCTCCTTAACTTAAATATGTCTTTCTGACACAGTTAAGTTAAAAAGGTCTTTTTAATTTTTTGAGTACTTTCTTACTCTACATAAATGATACTACAAAAATTTATCATTTACAAGTATTTTATTACAATAATTATTGTCTTGGATTAGTATGTAAATATACTCTTTTTAATTCTTCTTTAGATACATGAGTATATATACTTGTAGTAGATAAAGAAACATGTCCTAATAATTCTTGTACACTTTTTAAATCACATCCTTCATTTAAAAGCATTGTTGCAAAAGAATGTCTAAATGTATGTGGACTTATATCTAAACTTATACTACTTTTTAAAATAATTTTATCTAATATATCTCTAATACCTCTAGTAGTTAATTTATTACCTAAATGATTTAAAAATAAATAATCATTAGTTTTATTTTTTAGTAATTCATTTCTAATATTTAAATATTTGTTTAAAGAATCTATTGCATATGTTCCTAAATAAACTATTCTTTCTTTATTACCTTTACCTAGTACTTTTATTTCTTTTCTAGAAATATCAATATTATTTAATTTAATATTAACTAATTCATTAACTCTACATCCTGTAGATAAAAGTACTTCTAATATACATCTATTTCTTATATTTAATATATTATTATCATCTATAGAATTAACTAAATCTACAAAATCGTTATATTTAATATAATTAGGCAAAACATTATCTTTTTTCATACTTTTAATTAAATTAAATACATTATTATTTATTATTTTATTTTTAATTAAATAATCATAAAACTTTCTTATACTACTTATACTTCTATTAATACTAGTACTTTTATGATTATTTTTCATATAAGATAAATAATCTAATGCATTTTTATATTCTATTTTTTTATAATCTATTTTATTATCTTTTAAAAAGTTAAAATAATTATCTAAATCTATTCTATAATTTATTATAGTATTATCACTATATTTTTTTTCTTTTTCTAAATATATTAAAAATTCATCTACATAATTCATAATACCTCTAATATTCTAATAATTTACCTTTATATATTATTTTATTATTTGGTATATTTAAGAAATGATATGGTTTAATTATTTTTTTATTAAAATCATATATTTCTGCTTCTTTTAAAACACTTCCAACAAATTCAGTACATACAAAATAATTTTTTCTTTTATGTGTTAGTTTAAATATTCTTAAAAATAATCCTATAGTATCATATCTATAAATATCTTTATTATCTTCATACTTTTTTAATACTTTAATTAGTTTTTTATATTTTTTATTATCTACTAATATTTCTAATATAATACATTTTGTTTTATTAAATACTTTAAAGAATTTGCTATTTTTAGTTTCTTTAATAAAACCTGCATTAAATATATTATGTACTCCTTTTCTTCCAAAACTATACATATAATCAATATTTTTATCTAAAGATATAGATACATGACTATATTCATATTTTGTAAATAATCTTACTAATTTAGAAGTTATTGTACCTGTATATGTTAAAATTATATATATTTTTTTCATTTATTCACCTATGTCTTTGTATGTATTCTAATGTAGAATTTAGTTCTTCTTCATTTAAATTTTTATCAAAATCTTCTATTTTTAAAAATTCTTCATCTTCAATATATTTTATATGATGTTTATTATCATTAAGTAATTTAACCATATTAGCAAGATCATGTAATTCTTTATATCTAATTATATTATTATTTTCTTTATCTTTTAAATATATTAATTTACCATCTTTATAATTAGTTTTATATAATTCATAATTTAATAATTTATTTATATTATTTATATAATCATCTATTTCTTGATAATTAAATTCATTGTAATTACTATCTATTCTTGATGATATGTCTTTTATATCTGATATTAAATTATGTAAATATTTTAAATTAGGTACGTTTCTATATTTATATTCTAATGATTTCATTAAATTATAAATAAATTTTTTATTTTTATAGTTTTCTAATATAGTTTTTTTAATATATAGAGGGTTTAATAAATTAGCATCATTATAAAATATTATACCTATTGTATTATAAATAGGAATATATTTATTATCTACATTTTTACATAAATATATTTTAGTATTTATATCATTAATTAATTTATGATAATATAAAAATTCATTTAATCTAGATGAAAAATTAAATTTAGTAGTAAATGAATCTATATTTTTTAAATCATATGGATTATCTATTTTAGTTATTTTTTCATATTCTATTCTTTTAAATTCTTTATTTTCATAAAAACATAAACTATACTTTATCATAAAACCTCACAAATTTATTAAAAATATTTTTAATCCTATATATTTATCTATTAAACCTGATTTTATTTTTTCATCAAGTATTCCTATATTTAATAATTTATCAATTAATTCTTTACTAGAGTAATTTAAACTATTTGTATGGGCTAATTTTACTCTATATGGATGTATATTTAAATAATCTGCTATTTCTTTTTCACTTTTATTTTCTTTAATCATTAATTTAGTTGAATATATTAATCTATATTGTGTAGCAAGATTAGAAAGTATTACTGCTACTTCTTCATTTCTATCTATAAATTTTTTTAGAAATGTAAATATTTTCTTTTTATCTTTTTTTATTATACTATCTACAAAATCAAATATACTATCATTATTTATTTTTATAGAATATTTATTTATATCATCTAATGTAATAGTATTATCAGTTTTTATTATTAATATTTTATCTAATTCATTTAATATAATATCATAATTATTATTACAATTACTTATTAATTTAGCTAAAGCTATATTATCTATTTTATAATTTATATTATTTAAGTATTTTATTATATAATTATTTATTTCTTTTTCATTAGGTAAATTAAGTTCTATTAAGTTACCTTTATCTTTAATTATTTTAACACATTTTTTCTTTAAAGATATACTATCTGTTATAAATATTAATGTAGTTAGTTTATTAGGATTATTTAAATAATTTTTTAATTTATTTAATTCTTCTTTATATTCATATTTTGTATTAAATAAATTAGTATTATTAACTATTATACATTTTAATTCATTAAATAAATTATTATAATTACATTCTTCTATTATTTCATCTATATTATTTTCAGATAAATCAAAATAAATAATATTATCTATATTATTAGTTAATTCATTTATTTTTGATTTTAATAATCTATATGATTCACTTTTTATTATATATTCCATAATTCACCTAATTTATTTCTTATATTTATTATATTATAAAAATACAAATTAAAAAAGACTAATGTTAGTCTTCAACTTTATAAGCATTTGTTAATGTGCCATCTCCCGATTTTAGTTTTATATTTGAATTTAGTACTATTACTGGTCTATTATAATGTGCATTAGAATCTGGTGTTGTATAATTTATGCCATTAAGTATTAGACAATTATTATATGCAGATCTATTTCCAGAAGTATTATTTAAATACATAATGTCCATTATTTTATAACCTTCCGTTTTATTATTGTAAAGATATATAGAGTTCAATGTTTTCCCAGCATATACTATATCTTCTACATTTAATAATCCTATTTTATTTGTATCACATTTTTCTCCTTCATGATTAAAATTTAAAATACTACCATATGCTTTACTATTAGATGGTGTCCTAATCATTGTCTCACTTATTGGATGCTCTATTCCATCATAACCTAAACAAAATTTTTCTTTCTTTAACAAGTTTTGATTAATACTTGTTTCATCTAACCATTTCATCATTTCAACTCTTGCACCATATTGTGATTCAATATAATTTTCAACTAATTTTGTTATTCCTTCTTCTGTTTTTGTTATTGCACCATAACTTGCTTTCCCTGTAAATGCATTTTCTCCTGATGGATTTGTTATTGTACTTTCACTACACGGACCCATTTTATCTTCTAGTATTAATTTTACTGAACCATCGCCTTCAATACGTACTATTCTAAAGCACATATTACCTAATGTTAAATAATTATCTATTACATTTCCTCTATAATAATAAGTTATTCCATAATCATCTGTATCTTTTCTTAATGTTTTTTCATTTTCTAATAATGT
>CANRDR010000120.1 GCA_947629425.1 uncultured Bacilli bacterium
GGCCTGAATGGACTTGAACCATCGACCTCACGCTTATCAGGCGTGCGCTCTAACCAGCTGAGCTACAAGCCCATTTAAATTGACTAGTTAATTATAACTAAATATATATAAGTTGTCAATACAAACATTTTGGTGGGCTGTTAGGGATTCGAACCCTAGACCCACTGATTAAGAGTCAGTTGCTCTACCAACTGAGCTAACAGCCCAAAACGAATTACGTATTAAATTATATCATAAATTTTAAAAAATTCTAGTAGTAAATACAAATTTTATAAATTTTCTTGAAGATTGTAAAATTTTAGTATATAATACCATTATTGAAAGGAAAGAATTATATGAAAAACGTAAAAGAAATTGAAATAAAATTAAATAAAGAAGAATGGACTGATATATTAAAAAAAGCATTCAATAAAAAGAAAAAAGATATTCAAATAGATGGATTTAGAAAAGGTAGTGTTACTTGGGATTTATTCTTAAAAAAAATTGGAATAGAAACACTTTATTCTGAAGGTGTAGATATTGCATTAGATGATTATTATGATAAAGCATTAAAAGAGGCTGATATTGTTCCTGTAGTACCTGCAAATGTAGATATTAAAGAAATTAATCAAGATGGATTAACTATAGTTTATAAATTTATATCTAAACCTGAAATTAAATTAGGTGAATATAAAAATTTAGGTATAAAAAAGGAAAAAGCTAAAGTTACAAAAGAAGAAATAAATGAAGAATTAGAAAATTTAAGAAATAGATTTGCAGAAATAATAGTTAAAGAAAATGGAAGTGTAGTTAAAGGAAATACTGCTGTAATAGATTTTAAAGGTGTAGTTGATGGAGAAGTATTAGAAGGCGGAACAGGTGAAAATTATCCATTAGAAATAGGTTCTAATACATTTATTCCAGGATTTGAAGATGGTATTGTAGGAATGAAAGTCGGAGAAACTAAAGATTTAAATCTTAAATTTCCTGAAAATTATACAGATTCTTTAAAAAATAAAGATGTAGTATTTACAGTAACTTTAAAAGAAATAAAAGAAAGAGTATTACCTGAAGTAAATGAAGACTTCTATAAAGATTTAGGATATGATGATGTAAAAACTAAAGAAGAATTAGAAGAAAAAATAAAAGAACATTTATTAGAACATAAAAATCAAGATGTAGAAAATAAATATTTAGATGAAATTATTAAAAAAGCAGTAAGTAATATGGAAGTTGAAATAAATGATGAAATTATTCATGAAGAAATACATAGAATGATTAATCAATATAGTGAACAATTAAAACAACAAGGTCTTTCTTTAGAACAATATTTAGAGTTTACTAAATCAACTATGGAAAATTTAGAAGAACAAATGAAAGAACCAGCAATAGAGAGAATTAAAGAAAGATATTTATTAGAAAGTGTTAGTGAAAAAGAAAATATTACTGTTACTAAAAAAGAAGTAGAAGAAGATATTAAAAAAGTATCTGAAATGTATCAAATGGAAAGTGATGAATTCCTTGAAGCAATAGGTGGATTTGAAGTAATGGAATATGATTCTAAAATGAGAAAAACACTAGAATTCTTAAAAAATAATTAATAGACGTAAAGTGTCTATTTTTTATATTGAATAAATTACAAAAAGAAATTATAATATTTATAAGGAGGATAAATTATGAGTACTGGAACAATTATTTTAATAGTAGTTATAGTAATTATAGTATTATTAATAGCATGGTATTTTAAAACATATAATAATTTAGTAGAATTAAGAAATAGAAAAGATGATCAATTTTCTCAAATAGATGTTCAACTAAAAATGAGATGTGATTTAATACCTAATTTAGTAGAGACTGTAAAAGGTTATGCTAAACATGAAAAAGATACTTTTGAAGATGTTATAAAAGCTAGAAATACATATAATTCTGCAACTACGCATGAAGATAAAATAAAAGCTGATGGAGCTTTAACTGGGGCATTAAATAAATTATTTGCACTTGCAGAAGCTTATCCAGAATTAAAATCTAATGAAAACTTTATAAGTTTACAAAACGATTTAAAAGAAGTAGAAGATAAGATTAGAGTAGCAAGACAATTTTATAATGATACAGTATTAACTTACAATAATAAAGTTCAATCTATACCAAGTAATATAGTTGCAAGTATTGGTGGATTTAAAAAAGAAGAATTCTTTAAAATAGATGAATCTGAAAAAGCAAATCCACAAGTTAAATTTTAATGGACATAATGTCCTTTTTTTAGGTGATATATGAAAAAGATAATATATATATTAATTTTGTATTTTTTATTTCCAATAGTTAGTAATGCTGTTAGTAATGTAGATTATGATATTACTAAATTTAATATAGAAAGTAATATTTTATCTAATGGTGATTTAAATATATGTGAGTATACACAACTTACTGGTTCTTTTAATGGATATGTAAGAGATATATTTTATAAAAGTGGCAATAGTTTATATGCTCCTAAGGGTATTAGTAATATAAAAGTATATGATTTAAATACTAATACATTTAGTAAAGGAAATGAATTCGTATTTGATAGAAATGCTTATAAGGGAGATACTTTAAAATATTATTATGATACTACTTATAATGGAGTAAGTGTTACAATATTTAATGCTAATAGTAGGGGTAATAAAGGATATGTTTTATGTTATACATTAGAAAATGCAGTATTAGTACATAATGATGTAGCAGAACTATATTATAATTTTATACCAAATGGATTTGAAGATACTTTAAATAATGTAAATGTAAAAGTATATTTAAATAAATTAGATGATACTTTAAAAGTTTGGGGACATGGTGCTTTAACTGGTAGTGTCTTTATAAAGAATGAAAACAATGTATCGTATGTTGATGCAAATATTAGTAGAATTTATCCAGGCGAAGTATTAAATTTAAGATTAGCGTTTAATAAAGATAATGTATTAGAATCTAATAGAGTTGTGAATGATGATGCATTAGATAAAATAATAGAAGAAGAAACTATTTTAGCAAATGAAGCAAACGAACAAAGAGAAAACGCTAAAAGAAAAGAAGAAAATTTACAAAAACAAAAAACGATAGGTTTAATTATATTTATTATTTATTTTATAATTGTTTTAATTATAGTTATTTTAAATTATATATTTAAAGATAAAGAATATAAAGTAGATTTTAATATGGAATATATGAGAGAATTACCTAATAATTATGGACCTGAAATATTAGAAATATTACTTAATAATTCATCTTCTACTAAAGGATATTCTGCTAGTATATTAAATTTAATTTATAAGAAAAAAATAAAATTAGAACCTACTGAAATAAAAGATAATTATAAATTAATAAAAGTAGATGAAACTAATTTAACTAAGTCTGAAGAAATATTAATGAATTTTATATTTAATGTTATAGGTGATAAAGAATCAGTAAATTTAGATAAAATAAAGAATTATGGTAAAAATAGTGAATATAAAGCAAGAAAATTTTTAGATCATTTTTCAAATTGGAAAACTAATGTTAAAAATGATGCTAAACAATATAATTTCTATGAAAAAACAAATTCTATTATTTCTATATTAATAATAGTATTTATGTCTATTTTTGTATTTTTATTAAATAATTTTGTAAATTCTTTTATAAGTATTTTAGTAATTATTATTTGTATTGCATCTTGTATATATTTAGGATGTATTAAAAAAAGAACAAAAGAAGGTATGCTTGAATATAAAAAATGGATGGCTTTTAAACAATTTTTATTAGATTTTGGTAGATTTAATGAAAAAGAATTACCTGAAATAGCTTTATGGGAACAATATTTAGTATATGCAACAATATTTGGTATTGCTGATAAAGTTAGTGCAGCTATGAAACTAAAGATTCAAGCTTATAATTATGATACAACTTATAATGATACAATATTTATTCATTATATGATGCATAGTGATTTTACATATTCGATTGATCATGCTGTATCTGATGCAATAAGATATAGTAACTCAGAAATAGCATCTTCCTATTCAT
>CANRDR010000121.1 GCA_947629425.1 uncultured Bacilli bacterium
GATATGTATTAACAATAGAAAATATAGATAACTCAAAAGGATTATATAGATATATTGATTCGTATGGAAATAGCAATGATGATTATGTTGAAACATTAGAAATAGAAGAACATATATTAAATAACTATAATAAAGAAGAAAGATTTAAAATAAGAGTAAAAAGTGAAAGTGCAATAAAAACAGAAATAAAATATAAAGTAAAAATAAATTGTTATCAAAAAGAAAGTACAGGAATAGTAAATCCATATAAAGAAGGAACACTTGCATATACAATATTTGAAAATGCAAAAAATGCATATTTAGAAAATAGTGAAGATAAAACAATATTATCAAGAACACCAAAAACAGTACCGGCAAAAGAAGTAAGTAAAGAAGATGAAAGAACATTATCATTAACAGAAGATGACTATGGTAATTCATACTACTTTAGAGGCAATGTACAAGATAATTATTTAAACTTTAATGAAATGTGTTGGAGAATTGTTAGAATCCAAGGCGATGGCAGTGTTAAACTAATACTTTATGATAAAGAAAATGAATGCGAAAGTGCAATAGGTGGTGAAAATGCATTTATAGGAAATGGAATGTATGGATATAATAATACAACATTAAATGGAGTGGAAAATGTTAAAGTAGCAGATTATGAAAATTGTACATCAAATAAAAATGAATGCATGAGAACAAAATTTAACGATTGGTTTAATGAAAAATTTACAAATGTAAAAGACAAATTAAAATATGAAACATGGAATTTAGGAGATTTAAATACATTTTATGATGTGAGTAATCAACAAGTTGAATTTAGCAATAATTCACAATTACTTTTTAATACTGGTTTAAAAATAAGGATATTAAAATTATCTATGACGTTACAAAAAAGTGAAAAAGAAAGTACAGTTACAGATTATATTGCAACATTAAGTGCAGAAGAATTAGCATATGCAGGTGGAAAGTTCAATACATCAAATATTAATTATTATTTGTATAACAAAGCGCATGATTGGCTTCTATTATCACTTTATAAAATTTCTGATAATTTAATTCATCCATTTTTTGTAACGAGTAAAATGTGGATAGTGGAAGTTATTGGCATACTTATAATGGAAAAGGTTCAATCATTGAAATATCATATAATTATTCCTTAAAATTAAGACCATCAATAGTATTAAATAAAGATATAAAAATAAAATCAGGTAATGGAACAAAAACAAATGCTTATGAAATATAAAGATACTTAAACTTAAGTATCTTTTATTTTACAATATTTTATGTAAATAAAAATGTAAAATAACATTAAAACTATTGCAAATTATATTGTAAAGTAATAAATTTAAAGTAGCAATAATACATTTTGCTATAAGGGATTGGTTAGTACTAGTACTAATTCAATAAAAAAGAACAGTCTTAATTTAGATTGTTCTTTTTATAATTTAAAATCTTTTATTTCATCATCAAACATATCTTTACCATCAAAATAATTTCTTATTTTAATTCTATGTAGTATTCCAATAATATTAGTAGGGAATTTTTTTAATAATAAATTTATTTCAGTAGTATTTTTATTATAAAAAGCTTTAGCAGCATCTAATGCTTCATCTGTATCACTTAAATTATCTATTATTTCAATAAATTCTTCATTTTTATCTAAAGAACTATAATCATTTTTAATTTGATTAATTAAATTTTCTCCTTCATCTAATTTTCTATCTAAATCAAAATTAGATATATCTTTATTTTCTAAATTTTTTAATTCTTTAAAATAAGTAACTTCTTTTTTTATTAATTTATTTATAGTATTCTCACTACGTAATACTAAATCATATTTATTTCTTAATTTTTCATCTATTATTTGTTCTGCTTCATTAATTTTAATATTTAAAAATTGTATTTTATTATAATTAAAAATATAACCCATTATAAGTATTCCTAAAATAATTATTATAACTAAAACTATAATTAGTGTTACTATATTCATTATTACACTTCCTTTATTAAAACAATTATATCATATGCATAAAAAAAAAGATATTTAAATCTTTTTAGAATAAACTATTTCAGTATTTTTAATTAATTCATTTTGTAATATTAATGGAATTAAAATAATATGATCTATAGTTTTGTTGCTATTAATAAATATTTTTGCATGCCAAGCACCATTTAACACTCTATCTTTTAATAAAGAAGGAACGCAAAGATAAGAATTTATACTATCTAAACAACTAATATGAAAGTGTCCTAATACATCTAAATAAGTGTGAGTTTTTTTATTACCTAAACTTGAATAAGTATCTTTTAATATTTTATCTATTATATTAGTTTCTTCTTTATTTGTTTTATAATTTTCTATTCTTCTATTAATATGATGTAACATTATAACGTTTTTTAAATCATCATCATTTTTAAATTTTAAAGATGCATTTTTATATCCTAATGATAATATATCATCTCTATTATTAGATATATATTTTATAGGATCTAATCCTACTTTTAGAAATTCTTCATCATGATTACCACCTAATACTGCATGTAATATATGTTTGTCTTTAGGAAATTTTTCAATAATATTATCAAGTAATTTTTTAGCATTACATAAATTTTCTAAATCAACATTATCTAAATATAATCCACATAAATCACCTAAGTTTAATATTAATTTAATATCATTTTTAGCAGCATAATCATATATTTTATTTAAATTATTTAATGTTTCTATGTTATCCATATCATATAAATGTAAATCAGATATAAATAATATATCATAATAAGTTAGTTTTTTAGGTACTATAGTTAATGTTTGATTAGTTAAAATTTCATTATGTTTTATAGTATAAGTTTTTTTAGGAAAACTATATTCAGAATAACCAATATTAATAGTGTTCTTTAATCTATTAAGTGCATTTAATAATTCTAATCTACTTGCATTTATAGATTCATTATTAGAACGTATTATTAAATCTTCAATAGATATTTCGCCCATAAATAAGTTTTTTAATATAAATTCCATAATTAATTTATTTCTAATTTCGGCATTTTCTTCATCATTTTTTATATTAGTTATTTCTGTATTTTTATTATCTATTTCATTATTTAATTCTTTAATAGTTTTAGATAAAGCATAATTTTTATTATTTAATTCTTTTACTAACTCATTTAAATTATCTAATTGTTTATTTTGATTTTCTATATTTTTTTCTTTTTCTTTTATATTATTATTAATAACATTGATTTCTTTTAATTTATTATCTAATTCTATTTTTAATTTATTAATATTATCTTCTAATATTTTAATATTAGATTTTAATTCTTTAATAGTTTTATCTTTTTCTTTATTATTAGTTTCTAATTTATTTAATTTTAATAATTTAGTTTCATATTTTTTTATTAATATTATTTTATCATTTAATTCTTTTTCTAAATTATTAACTTTTATTGTTAATTCATTTATTTTATTTATATCTTCATTATTAGTATTTATTTTAAATTTTTCATTTAATATATTAATAATATTATTTATATTTGTAGTTAATTCTTCTGTTTTATTTTCATTATTTAAATAATTAGTTTTTATTAATAATATATTAGATACTATTTTAGAATCTAGTTCTATATTAGTATCCCAATATGATAAAAAATTATATATTAGCACTAAATATTTATTTAATAAATTTTCATTTAATCCTAATTCTTTTAATTTTGTATTAACAAATTCTAATAAGTATTCTAATATATCTTGATAATTACAATCTTTTTTTCCTATTATATTTATAAAATCATAATAATATATATTATCAATACTATGATTTCTTAAAAATTTTCCTATTTGCATTTTTTGTGGTACTGTTAACATAATAATCCCTTCTTAAATTAAATATTATTATATTAAATATATATTTTTTGGTCAATAAAAAACTAGTTTGAGTTTGCCCTTTTTGGAAATTTTATTATAAAACATATATTGTAAAGTTTAAAAAATCACTTTACAAAAGTTTA
>CANRDR010000122.1 GCA_947629425.1 uncultured Bacilli bacterium
AAAATATTTTTTTCTCTAAATTTTAATAATTTATCCGTTGCATTTATCCAATCATTCATAGTCATAACTGTATGTTCATATGCCATATCTTCTGCATAATCTAAAAAGGCTATTGTTAAACGATTTAATTTATTTAACTCCTCTTCAGTTAGATAGTTTTTAGCTATAGAAACATCATATTTATATATTAATCCATCAGGACTATTTTTCCAATTCGTAAGTCCCATGTTTTCTTTATTAGCATTAGCTCTTGTATAAATTAATTCAGCAGCAGTATGACCACTTATCGCATAATGTAATTTATTTTGTACTATTTTAAAAAATGTATATGCTTCCTCAGTTTTAGGACTATAATCGGTTGATGTTGCAATGAATAAATCAGTAATTTTTTGATAAGACATTCTTTCACTAACTCTAATGGTTTTAATTCTTTCTAATAATTCATCAAAATATTGAGTATTATATTTATTACCGTTTATAAATCTTTCATCATTTAAAGCAAAACCTTTTATCATATATTCTTTCAGTATTTTAGTTGCCCATATTCTAAATTCAGTTGCTTTTTTAGAATTAACTCGATAACCAACTGCAATTATAGCGTCTAAATTATATATTTTTGTTTTATAATTTTTTCCATCCGAAGCAGTTACCGAGGAATCCTCGACAACTAACTTTGCATCAAGTTCTTTTTCTTTAAATATATTTTTTAAATGCAAGGATATGTTATCAGTAGAACAATCAAAAACTTTAGCCATTCCTTTTTGGGTAAGCCATAAAGTTTCATTTTTATAGATTGCATCAACAACTATATTACCATCTTTATTTTTATATATTAATAAATTATTTTGTTCTTCTAATTTTTTCATTATCTCATCTCCAATCTATAATTTCTTTTAATATGTAAAAACTTTTTTAAGTGTCTCCTTTATTTATAAAATTAGTTATATTATATTTTCTCTTCTTACTATATTTTAACATAAATCATATATTATTTTATTAAAATATTTCAATAACTTAGTAAATTTATTATACTTTATAATTATTAAAAAAATAGTACGTTTATTATAATATAAAACATACTATTTGATATTTGCATTTAAATTAATTTTTTATTATTTTTGATTAACATACAGTAATCCTTTATAGAACTTCCATGATAATATTCTAAATGCTAATTTATCTATTAAAGACTCTGATATATCTTTATTATTTAAACCTTCTTTTATCTCATTAAAAGCACTTTCATAATCAGTTACAATTAACAAATCATTTCCTGATAAAATTGCTTTTTTTACTTTTTCTTGAATATCTTTAACAGCACCCATATATAAGTCATCAGTCATTATTACACCAGTATATTCCATATTATTTCTCAACATATTATGTATGCTTGGTGATAAACTTGCTGGATTTACTTCATCAATAGCATTTACAGTATTATGACTTATTAATATAGCCTCTGCTCCTGCTTTTATTCCACTCTTAAATGGCAATAAATCATTATTAGTAATACTTTCTAAAGTTCTTTCATCAATTGATTTTGAATTATGCGTATCTAAATTATTACCGTATCCAGGAAAATGTTTTAAAGTATAAGATACTTTTGTATTTTTGCTAGTTTCTATTACAGTAGTAGCATATTTAGTAGTTAAATCTGTACCCTTTTTAAATGTTCTATTATAAATATATGCATCTTCATTTGCAATATCAACAACAGGTGCTAAATTTAAATTAATTCCTAAACTATATAGCAATTGACTTTTTTCAATAGTATCTTCTTTTATTTTATTAAATCCACCTAATTCATATAATTCACTAGAAGATAAAAATGGACTACTTCTTAAATTAGTATTAGTACTTACTCTATTAACTATTCCTCCTTCTTCATCAACTGCTACTAAAAGTGGTATTTTAGAATTATCTTGTACTTTTTTTATCATATTAATAACTTGTTCTTTGGTTTTATTTTTAAAATCTTTTTCAAAAAATACATATCCTGAAAATTGATATTTTTTTAAATTATCTATATTATCATCATATCTAACTAATAATAATTGTCCTATTTTTTCATCTATTGTTAAAGTTTTTAATAATTCATATGCTTGTTCATAATATTTACTAAATATCCCTTCATCATTTAATTCAATTGGTATAGTACTTTCTACACTAGTAGTAGTTATATCATTTTCCTTATATTCTATAACTGATATATCTTGTATTTCTTTATTTTTATCTAAAATTCCACTATAAGTTAATATTATATTATTACCTATATCAGTATCTATAATATCAGATTTAAAAGTATAAACTATATTATCTTTATCTTGTACAGTTATTAAATTATGTTCTTTTTTTAATATTGTTACTTCAATATTATTAGTAGGTATATTTTTATTTACATTTAAATCTTTACTTTTATAAGCGAGCAAAAGAATTAAAGATAATACAAATAATGATATAATTCCAATTATAGTTTTTTTCTTCATAAATTATTCTCCATATACTAAAGTATATTATTTTTCTATAATATTATTCTATCATATATTTAAATATAACAAAAGAACAGTTTTTTCTGTTCTTTAATAACATTACTTTATTTGATTCATTACTTCTTCAGCAAAGTTTTCTTCTCTTTTTTGCATTCCTTCGCCTACTTCATAACGTACCATTGAAACAATAGTACCATCATTATTTTTAACATAAGTTTTTACGTCAATATCTCCATCTTTAATAAATGATTGATCTACTAAGCAAATTTCTTTATAGAATTTTTTAATTCTACCTTGTACCATTTTTTCAGCAATATCAGCAGGTTTTCCTTCTTCCATTGCTTGTGCTTTTATAACTTCACTTTCATGTTCTACTACATCTTTAGGTACACTTTCCTCATCTAAATAAAGTGGTTTCATAGCAGCGGCTTGCATTGCAACATCTTTTGCAATTTCTTCATTTGCTCCATCAACTACAACTAATGCAGCAATTTTACCACCCATATGTAAATATGTTCCAAATACTTCGCTATCTTTTTTATTTACTATTTCAAATCTTCTTAAAGATAATTTTTCACCAATTTTTGCAGTTTTAGCTACTATTAAATCATTTATAGTTCCATCAGTTGTTTTAAGTTCTAATGCATCACTTAAAGATTTTGCATCACTTTTAAGTAATGTATTTCCAATAGTATCTAACATACTTGTAAATTCTTCATTTTTACTAACAAAGTCTGTTTCACTATTAACTTCTAATATTACTGCTTTATTTCCATCAACGTAAATATTTGCTAAACCTTCTGCAGCAATACGATTTGCTTTTTTAGCACTTTTTGATATACCTTTTTCTCTTAGCCAATCTACGGCTTTATCCATATCTCCATTAGTTGCTGATAATGCTTGTTTACAATCCATCATACCAGCACCAGTTAAGCTTCTTAATTCACTAACTTGTTTTGCACTAATCATATTTTTATTCTCCTTAATTTTTTAATAATTCTATTAATTCATCTTTTTTCATTGAAGTATAACCTGTTAAACCTTTTTCTTTAGCCATAGTTTTTAATTCAGCTACAGTTAAAGTTTTTAAATCTATAGTTTCTTTAGTTTTTTCTGTTTCTTTTTTTTCTACTTTTTTAGTCTTTTTAGCAACTTTTTTAGGTTCTTCTACTTCTCTTTTTTCACGTTTAGCCTTTTCTATTTCTTCATCTTTTGGAACTAAATCTTTTTTAGTTACTTTTTTAGGTTCTTCTTCAGTTATATAATCAACAATTTCTAATCCTTTAACTTCACATATAGCATTAGCTAGTACTCCTAAAACAACTTTTACTGCTCTAACTGCATCATCATTTCCTGGAATTACATAATCTACATCATCAGGATCACAATTTGTATCAACAATTCCAAATACTGGAATATTTAATTTTCTTG
>CANRDR010000123.1 GCA_947629425.1 uncultured Bacilli bacterium
GTTTGTGAGTAATATGCCTATTGGTGTAAATATTACAGGACCTGTAATGAAAGATAGGGAAGTACTTAATATTGCATATGCTTTAGAAAATACAATGAATTATAAAAATCAAATAGCAAAGGGAGTGGATTTATGGAACTAATACCTGTAATTGGTTTAGAAATGCATGCTGAAATGAAAAGTACTACTAAAGTATTTTCAAAGGGCGAAAACAGTTATTCAGATATGTCTAACTCTCATGTAAATAAAATAGATATGGCTTTTCCTGGAATACTTCCTTTAGTTAATAAAGAATGTATGGATAAAGCATTAGAAATGGCTATAATTCTTAATTGTAAAATACCAGAATATTTTATATTTGATAGAAAAAATTACTATTATCCAGATTTACCAAAAGGATACCAAATAACACAATCAACTAAACCAATAGGAGAAAATGGAAAACTTAAAATAGATGTTGATGGAAAAGAAATGGAAATACTTATACATGATATACATTTAGAAGAAGATTCAGCATCATTAGATCATTATGCATATTATTCTTTAATTGACTATAATAGAGCAGGAGTACCACTATTAGAAACTGTAACTGAGCCATGTATGCATTCAAAAGAAGAAGCAGTAGCATTTTTAGATACTATGAAAAATATATTTAGATATACAGGTATTAGTGATGCAGATTCTAAATTAGGACAAATTAGATGTGATGTAAATGTTTCAATGATGGAAAAAAATTCAAATGTATTAGGTACAAAAGTAGAAGTAAAAAATGTAAATAATATACAAAATGTTTCAAATACTATAGAATATGAAATAAAAAGACAAACTGAATTAATATTAAGTGGTAAAAAAGATGAAATAGTTCAAGAAACAAGAAGATATGATGAGGTTACTAACACAACTATACCAATGCGTTCTAAAGTAGATGCAATTGATTATAAATATTTTGTAGAACCAAATATACCACCTATAAAAATAACAGATAGTTTAGTTAGTGATATAAAAAATAAAATACCTATACTACCTAATGAAAAAAAATTAAATTATATTAATTTAGGTATTAGTAGTAAAGATGCTAATATGTTAATAAAAAATAAAGATTTAAGTGATTATTTTGATAAATTAATAGAATTAGGTAGTGATATAAAAACAAGTATAAATTGGGTTATAAATAATATACAAGATTATTTAAATAAATCGAGTATTAAAATAAATGAAATATATATGACTCCAGAAAGATTAAAATTCATTATAGATCAAGTAATATTAAATAAGATTAGCAACAAACAAGCTAAAGAATTATTTAATGAAACATTAAATCAAGAAAAAGAACCTAATATATTAATAAAAGAACTAGGTATGGAACAATTAAATGATATGGATTCTATAAAAGATATAATTATTAATATATTAGATAGAAGTCAAGAACAAATAGAACAATATAAAAATGGAAAAACAAATATGTTTGATTATTTTGTAGGACAAGTAATGAAAGAAACTAAAGGTAAGGCTAATCCAGTAATAGTTAAAGAAATATTAAATAATGCGCTTAATGAAAGATAAAATTTTAATACTTGTTTATGATAATCTGTTAGAAAGTTAAAGAACGAAATGCAGTAAATGTAGTTAAACGTTCTTTTTTTATAAAAATTTGAATAAAAAGTTAAATATAACACTGTAAAAAATTTTTGATTTCTTTAGAAAATTCAACTATAATAAAAACAAATATGAACATTTATAATTTTAAAATTCAGAAATGGTTAAGGAGTATTTATGAATGAATATTGGGATATATATGATAAAAATAGAAGAAAAACAAGAAAGATAGCAAAAAGGGGAGATTATTTAAATGATGATGAGTTTCATTTAGTTGTTAATGCGTGGATAAGAAATTCTAATAATGAATTCCTTATAACTCAAAGAAGTGCAAATAAAAGTTTTGCTTATATGTGGGAAACTACAGGTGGTTCTGCTTTAAAGGGAGAAACTTCAATTGTTGCTGCTATAAGAGAAATTAAAGAAGAATTAGGAATAGATATTAATCCAAAAACTGGAAAATTAATAGGAACAAAATTTAGGCATTATGATGGATGTCCTGATATTTTAGACGTTTGGATTTTTGAGTATGATGGAACTATAGAAGATATTACTGTTCAGGAAGAAGAAGTTGCAAATGTGATGTGGGCAAGCGTAGAACAAATAAAAAAATTATATAATGAAAAAAAGTTTGAGGCGAATGCTTTTTTTGAAGAAGCTTTAAAGTCTTTAAAAGATGAAATTTAAAATAATAATATTACCAATAATATTTAAAATAAAGTACAAAAAATTGTACTTTTTTAAATATTTTTATATATTCGACACCAACTGACACAGTTTGCAAATAATATATGCTAGTATACATTTTGACACATCAGGTTTGTGGGTTTTGGTGCCTCTTCATAAGGAGGTATATAATGAAAGATAAACTATTTTATCAATTAATTATTCTTTTATTTATAATTATATTTATGTTATATATAATCTTAAATTAAGATAAAAATAAATCAAGTAGGCAAAAAATTAAAATAAAAGACAACAACTCACAATTTTTAGGGGGTTATTGTCTTTTATTAAATCTAAAAAATTTAAATAAGAGGCACCAAGCCCTATGCTTGATGTGTCCATTTAATTTATAACATTTATAGAATTAGTTGTCAATAATAATCTTGATTATTAATATTAATAAGGTATAATATTTATAAAGGTGGTAGTATGAATAAAACAATGCATATTAATATTTTAATAGATATAGAAAAAGAAATATGTTATCAAATACCTGATGATATGTTATATGTTGTTTTAGAAAATAAAGAATATATATTTATTAAAAATAAAACTGATATGAAAAAGCCAATATTCTTTTTAAAATATTCAAATATAAAACATAGAGAGTTTTTATTAGGAAATTTAGAAGATTTATTAAACTTTATTGTTAATAATAAAAACAAATTAATTATAATAAAAAACATAAATAAAAATTATGGTTATAGTTTATATAATATAGCACTTAAAAGAATTAATGAAATAAGTAATATTAAAACATATAAGTATATTTTATAATATTATAAAGAGGTTGTTATGGAGAGAATAATAAAAATAGATTTAAATGATGAATTTGATTTAATTAATAATTATGATAAAAATAAAATATCTAATAATTTATTAGAATATATAATTAAAGAATCATTATATATAAAAAGAAATGATACATTAAAAATAATAATTAATAATAAATGTAATACTAAAATTAATTATAAAGAAATGTTAACTGATGCATTTAAAAAAGAATATAAAAATAATTTAAAATCTCATAATAAAACAAATATAATGCAATTGATTCTTTTAACTATAGGAATATTTTTTATATTTTTATCATTTCAAATTAATAACGAAATATGGAAAGAAATATTTCTTATTAGTGGTTGGGTTCCAATATGGGAAATGATTGAACTAGAATTATTTAATGATGTAAGAGATAGAAAAAGAAAGAAAATTTTATTAAAGTTAATAAAGAGTAAAATTGAATGATAAAATAAAAAATTTTAAATATTAATTTAATAGAAAGTAGTGATGTTGTGAAGACAGAAAAAAATATATTAATTGCATTTATATTAAATTTATTTTTTTCAATATTTGAGCTTTTTGGTGGATTATTTACTGGTAGTATTGCAATACTAACTGATTCTTTACATGATATTGGAGATGCTTTTAGTATTGGACTATCATATTTTTTAGAAAAGAAAAGTAAGAAAAAACCTGATTATAAATATACATATGGTTATGTAAGATATTCTGTTATGGGAAGTATTATAACTACATTGATATTGCT
>CANRDR010000124.1 GCA_947629425.1 uncultured Bacilli bacterium
TAAGATAGGATTGTTCTCTTAAAAATTCACGAGAATGTCTTTTTGGTTGTATTGGATAATCCTCAGGACAATCTCCCATTAAAGTTATCTTAGTAGCATGAATTTCAAATAATTGATTTTCTTTAGGAGATTTAACAACAACACCTTCTACTTTTATAGAACTACCTATATGAAATTTAACAACATCTTCAAAATTAGATAATTCTTTATCATACACTATTTGAATTTGTGGAAAATAAGTTCCATCTGAAAAAGAAATAAAACCAAATTCTTTTTGCTTACGATGATTTTTTATCCATCCTTCCAAAACAACTTCTTTATCTAAATAATTCTCATAATTTAAATATAATTCTTTATCTGACATATAAACATCTCCAATTCACATATATTATAACTTTATTTTAATTTATCTTCAATAAAAATATAAAATCACTTATTTTAAATTTATTTTTCCAAAAGTAAATTTTTTTACTATTTTATTTAAAAATTCAATGCCAAATATATCTTGTAAAATATTCATCTTATACGAAACATACAAAAATACAAATGCTCCTACAATAGAAATAATACTAATATAAATTACACAACTTATTTTACTTAATACATTTAATGGTATAACAAACTTTAATAAACATACAACTAAAATCATTAATGTAAGAGGTACTAAAATTTTACCCAAAATTTTAAATGTCTTTTTATATGTCAGTTTTTCTTTTTGATGTAAAGTACTTAAAACCATAAATATAGTTAAACTATAACCTATAATAGTTGCAACAATTGCTCCATAATAAACAGGTAATCCTAATTTATTAAATAAAAGCATCAATGGAACATCTAAAAGACCATTAATAATAAAACCTGAAAAAATACATATATATAAAACTTTAAATTTATTAAGTCCTTGTAATACAGAATTAGTAATCACAAAAACATTAGTTAATATCGCAACAAATATAGAAAGAGCTAAAATTAAAGTACCATACTCATTTGGTTGATAAAAAACTGCCCAAATTGGTTTTGCAAGAAGAGAAATACCAACAGCCATAGGAATAGAAATAACAAGTATCATTTGCAATGCTTTATTTAATTTACTATTAACATCCTTCCAATCTTTTTTTACATAGCTTGATACAATAGTTGGAATTAAACTAACAGACATTCCTGTTGCAATAGAGGCAATAATCATATTTATTTTAGGAGCATAGGTAACTATTGAACTAGTAATCATTTCAACATCATGAGCTGTAAATTTTAAATAGTCAAGTGTTCTAATAATTAAAACCATATCTATAAAATGATAAATACTTATCGCAGTATCCATTATTATCAAAGGAAGAGAATAAATAATTATTTTTTTTATAATTTCTTTATTTTCAACATCATCACGAGGTATCTCTACATCTAAATCTAACTGATGTTTATTTTTATTAATTTTATTACGAATATATAAACATGCAACTATTCCTCCTGCAAAAGCTCCAAGTAAAGATAATGCTACACCATAAGATACTTTAACATTAAATATTTTTATAGCAATAAAAGAACCACCCAGTAATACTAAAATTCTAACTATTTGTTCTAAAACTTGACTGACAGATGGTGGTGTAATAAAATGGTGTCCTTGTAAATAACCTTTAGAAATTGCAAGATATGGAATTACTAATATCGCAATTGAAACAGAACGAATAACTAAAGTTACATCTTCAATTGTATTTCCTCCAGATAAATCTCCAAGTATTGCAATAGCTATATATTTAGCAAAACAAAATACTATAATAAAAGAAATTATCGATAAAAATCCCACTATTAAAGTACCAATTCTATAAGTACGTACCTTAGCTTCCTTCTTATCTAAAGTATTATATTCATTTATAAGTTTGCTTATCGCAACAGGAAGACCTGCTGATGCTATATCTAAAAATATATTATAAATAGTATAAGCATAAGCATATAAACTAGCACCCTTAACTCCAACAATTGCATAAAAAGGAATTACATAAAGCATACCAAGTATCTTTACAAAAATTATAGATGCTGTTGCAATAAAACTACCTTCCATAAAAGAATTTTTTTTCATTTTATCACTCCATTAATTCATAACTCCATATAATTATAACACATTATTTAAAATTTTTTCATACAAAAAGTATACTAATAGTATACCCATTATCAATTAAAAGAAAATCAAAATATTTTTATAAATAAAAAACTCGTATTTTCATATTTACGAGTTTATTTACCACAACAATGCTTATATTTTTCCACGTCCACAAGCTCAGTGCAATCTCATATTATCCATATTTATGGTATTTATAGTATTATCATTATTCACAAAATGAGGAGAAAATGAGGAAAATTTCAACACTTGTTTATTATTCATTATTTACAATTTTTAAGTATCTCATCTTTTAATGAATGATAATAAATAATATGATCAATTGTTTCTTTAACTTCGCTAATACCTAATTGCTGTTCTTCCTGTGAATCTGTTTCTAACAATAAAGATCTTTTTATATTATATTCTAGCCATTCTAATCTACCATTATTAGCATAATATAAAGCTTCCCAATTAACTTTTTTGCTCAATTTGGAATTTTCAAAATAACTATTTATAAATACTTTGAATAATTCAAAATTAACATTACAAGATTCATAACCTGACCAACATAGGGCTAATGTAAATAATTCTAAATATGGATTAGAATATCCTAAGCATTCTAAATCAATTATTTTAAAATTATCATTCAACCACAAAACATTTTTACTATCTAAATCATTATGACAAACTGCAATATATTTAGGTAACTTATCTACTACTTCATTTCCTTTATTCATACTATCATTTAATATATCTATCTTATCAAATAACATATCGTAAATTGGTGATTTTTTATCCTTAGCTAAATCAATATAATATTGCCAATTAATATTTTTTGTTTTTTCTTTCCAAATATCTTTTTTTAATGTAATATTATGAATTTCTGATAATACCCTTCCTATTTTTTCACAATTTTCTTTTTTTATTTCACAATCTTTAAGAGACTTTCCATCATACCAATCATAGACATAAAAATATTGATTGTCTTGCATTTGTAGCTTTTTACCATTAAATTTTAAAGAATATATTGCATCAATATTATTTTCTTTTAATAGTTCTTCATATTTATCGGCATTTTCAAAATTTCCTAACGCTGTTGGTCTTTTCATTATATTTGGATTTAGTAATTTTATTATATATGTAGATTTATCAGTCGTTATCTTATACATTTTATGAGTTAAGCCTCCACTAACTCTTGAGGGCTTTTTTATTATTTTACCTAATCCAAAATTAGATGCTAATTTTTCAAAAAAATAATTTATATTCATAAAATCAACTCCACTTATATAATAGTTTAATTTTTTCTATTATTTTTGCTTCATTAAATTTAATTTTACTAAAAATTACGAGGTGTTTTCCTCATTTTTTGATAAAATGAGAAAAAAAGAGGAAAATTTCAACTTTTTGTCCCCTTTTTTGTTTTCTTAAAATTTGCAATTCCTCGTAAACCCTTATAAAATTCACTATTTACCACAACAATGTTTATACTTTTTTCCACTTCCACAAGGACAAGGTTCATTGCGACCTACCTTTTTAACTCTTTTTGGTTTTCCTTTAGTTTCTTCTTTTGCTTCATTAGTAGTTGTTTTCTTTGCAACTGCTTTTCTTTCTATGTTTTGATGTACTTCTGCTTTAAGTAAAAACATTGTAATATCCTTATCAATTCCCTGCATCATACCATCAAACATTTCAAAACCTTCCATAGTATAAGCACGAAGTGGATCCTCTTGAGCATATCCACGAAAATGTATTCC
>CANRDR010000125.1 GCA_947629425.1 uncultured Bacilli bacterium
ACCATATGCTTTTGCATTACCAAATCTTTCTGTTAATTTATATCCTATATTACCAGCACTTAAATTAGGAAATATTAATATATTAGCATCTCCTTTAATTTTACTTTCTTTAAACTTTGTTTCTTGAACTTTTTTTATAATAGCAGCATCTAATTGCATTTCTCCATCAGCAATAATATCGGGATATTTTTCTTTAAATAATTTAACAGCATTTCTAACTTTATAAACTTCATCACTTTCACTAGATAAATTAGTTGAATATGATAAAAACGCTATTTTAGGAGTATCACCAACTAATTTTTTAAAAGATTCACTCGCTTGATAAGCAATATCTACTAAATTTTCTTCTGTAGGATTTTCTATTAATCCACAATCTGAAAATATAAAAACACCATTAGAACCTAAGTTTTTATTATCTAATTCCATTAAGAAAAAAGATGATACAATATTACATTGTTTATCTGTTTTAACAGTTTTTAAAGCAGCACGTAAAACATCACTAGAAGAATGAGTTGCACCTGCAACTAATCCATCAGCATAACCTGTTAATACTAACATATCTCCAAAATATAAATAATCAGTTTTTATTATATTCTCTGCTTCTAATAAAGTCATACCTTTTTCTTTTCTTAAATTATATAATTCATTTATTAAAAAGTCAGTATCTTTATAATTAATAGGATTTATTATTTCAATATTATCTAAATTAATATTATTTTTATTACATAAATCATTTATTTTATTATTATCTCCAACTAAAATAATATTAGCAAAATCTAAATTTTTTACATCTTCTGCTGCTTTTAAAGTTCTAATATCATCTGTTTCAACTAAAATAATTCTTTTTTTATCTTTTTTAGCATTATTAATTAATTTATCTATAATCATAAAATCACCATATTAATTGTATCAATAGTATTATTTTTTTACAATTAAATTTACAAAAAGTTTAAAATTTAGTAGAATTAAATAGGTGGTAATATGTATATAGGTAGTCATGTTTCATTTGATTCAAATGAACAATTAATAAAAAGTGTTAAAGAATCTATTAGTTATAATGCTAATACTTTTATGTTTTATACAGGAGCTCCTCAAAATACTAAAAGATGTACTTTAGATAAAGAAAAAAATGAATATGCAAAAAAATTAATGAAAGAAAATAATATTAATTTAGATAAAGTTATATGTCATGCACCTTATATAGTTAATATTGCAAATGATTTAGATGATGCTAAATATAACTTTAGTATACACTTTTTAAAAGAAGAAATAAAAAGAGTAGAAGAATTAGGAGTAAAATATTTAGTAATACATCCTGGAAGTAGTTTAACAATAGAAAGAAATCATGCTTTAAATAATATAAGTTTTGGAATAAATAAAATATTAAGTGTAACTGATAATGTAACAATTCTTTTAGAAACAATGGCTGGTAAAGGGAGCGAATGTGGAATAAATATAAGTGAATTAAAAACTATAATAGATGGAGTAGAAAAGAAAGATAATATTGGAGTATGTTTAGATACATGTCATTTAAATGATAGTGGAGTAGATTTAACTAAATTTGATGATTATTTATTAGAATTTGATAAAATAATAGGTATTGATAAAATAAAATGTATTCATATAAATGATAGCAAAAACATAATATCATCTCATAAAGATAGACATGAAAATATAGGTTTAGGTACTATAGGATTTAATACATTAATTAATATAATTTATAATGATAAATTATTAGATGTTCCTAAAATATTAGAAACTCCATATATAGATAAATTGTATCCACCATATAAATTTGAAATAGAAATGATTAAAAATAAAGTATTTAATAATAATTTAGTTAATGATATAATAAACTATTATAAATAAATTAGAGTTTAATTGCTCTAATTTTTTCTAAGAAAGGATATATTATGTTTGATAAATTTAAAAAGAAAGAAAATAAAAAAACTGACTTATATAGTCTTTTACCTAAAGAAAAATATTATGCTACATCTATTTTAGATGATAAAAATATTTTAGTTGCCAAATATAATAATGGAATATATAATTTAATACATTATTCATTAATTGATAATATTTTAAAAGTAGTAGCAAAATGGAATCAATATAATTTAAGATGTTTTGGAAATACTATATTTAATTATACTTTAAATAATGAATATATATTTATACCTTCTATAAATGATTATAGTGTTTCTTATCAATCAATATATAATTACAAAACACATAAATTTATAATAAAAAATAATATATTTAATGAAATAGAAGTATTTCCATATAAACAACATAGTAATAAAACATTTTTATTAGGAGAAATTATTATAACAAATGAATGTCCATATATAGAATATACAGATTTACTATCAAATAAAAAAGAAATATATTATTCTAATTTAATTAAAGAAAAATACTTTGCAATATTAGATTTAAATGGTAATATATTAGATAATAAATTATTTTTTGGTGAAAGTATAACTAAAATAAAAAATATTATTGATTTAAATAAATATATAAGTATTGAAGAATTTATAAATGAAAGAAAAGAAATTTTAAAAGAAAAATATTCATTTAATAATAAAATACCATATTTAAGTGAAGAAATAGTAAAAGTTTTAAAAAAATATTAGGTGATATTATGGATAAATTAGTAATAAAAGAATATATAAAATGGTTAAATTATGAAATAGAAAAAATAGATTTTAAAGATAAACTTCTTATAGATTTAAATAGTGAAGAAATGAAAGATTTTAGTGAAAAGATAAAAAAGATAAGATTGTTAAGAAAACTAAAAGAACATTTAAAAAATAATAGGTTTTTGTGTTTAGAAAATGATATTAAAGAAATTGATTTAGAAGAAATTATAAACAATATTTTATCTAAAGAAGAAATAGATAAATGCGATGAATTAATTAATAATAATATAAATTTAAATAAATTAATAGATAATTATGATAATTTAAATATTATAGATTCATATATAGTTTATAAATTAAGAAAGAGTGATAAAAAAAGATATAAATGAAATTTATTTAAGAGAAAAACTTATTAAATTAGCTAAATTACAATTAAATAAATTATATGAACATAAATCACATGGACCAGATACTTTTGATTGTGCAGGTTATTTATGGTATTTATACAATATTATATTAAATATTGATATATATGAAAATAGATATGGATTATCTACTACAACAAAAATTATGACTAGTAATTATGGTAAATTATTATTATTTAATGAAAATAAAGATTTAAATAATTAAAAAAAGGCGATATATTATTTTTTCATAGACAATCTTTAAATGATTTTATGCCAAGAGTTGATAATAAATATCCAGGACATTGTGGTTTATATTTAGAAAATAATTATTTTATTCATTGTTCTAAGAAAACAAATAACGTAAGTATTACTAAATTAGAAGATAATAAATATTGGAAAAAAGTTTTAGTAGCAAGTAAAGATATTATTAGTTATATTAAATAATAATTCATAGATATTTTTTAAATATTAATACTTGAAAATAAATAAATTATAAAGTATAATGTAAATAGAGTAAGAGTACTCAAGAATTTAAAAATTATATACAAAGGATTAATTATATAACCAATCCTCTTCAGTAGAACATTTGTTCGATATGGGGGGGGGTTATACTTATATAATTTTTTTATATGGAAAAGAGATATATATGAAGAGAAATGTATTTATTAAGTTAAGTAAAAAGAAAAAAAGAATAGTAATAGTATTAATGATATTTATAGTATTAGATTTAGCATTATTAACAA
>CANRDR010000126.1 GCA_947629425.1 uncultured Bacilli bacterium
GTATAACCCCCCCCAGCGAACAAATGTTCTTCTGAAGGAGATTGGTTATATAATTCAATTCTTCGTATATAATTTTTTATTTTTTGAGTACTTTCTTACTCTACTTAAATATTACTACAAAAATTTATCATTTACAAGTATTTTATTACCATTTCTTAATCATATTTTTTATATTTCTTATTTTATTAATTAATAATAATTTATAATTTTTAGGTATTGTTTTATTATTTATTTTAATAGAATAATTATATTCTTTATAATTTATTAATACTTTATTATCTTTTAATAATATATTAGGATAATCTTCATATATTTTATCACTTCCATATATAGAATCTATTATTAAATAATTACCCTTTTTTAAACTAAATGAAGTATAAACTACATTACTTCTAGGATATAATATATTAGTATTAGTAAACGTTTCATAATTATCTACTACACCATTACCTATTATATTTTTAATTGATGATACTTGAGTATCATTTTTTAATATGATTTCTTTTTTATTTTTTATTATATTCATATTATCTCTATTAATAGAATATCCAAAATCATAAAACATAATATTAGTTTTAGTATTTATTTCTATTATTCTTATATTCCATTCATAAAATGGTATTATATATGATTTTATATATACTTCTTTTACAGGATTAAATATAGATACAATATATTTATTATCTATTACTTTATCTAAAGTATTATGTTTTTCTATAAAACAATTATTAATATATATAGCATAAGTATTATCAAAAGATAAATTTTTTAAACTTGTATTATCTTTATATAAATTAAAACCAAATGTATTAGAATATACTAATCTTTCATATTTAGGTATACTATTACCTACATTATTTTTTATTCTTAAATTAATTGGATATAAAAATATATTATTATTATTTCTAGTTAATATAAATTGAGCGTTTTTTAAATATTTAAAATTATCTAAATTATTTATATTGCTAATATTTACTTTATAAAATAAATTATCTTCATTTAATAGCAAAAATATAAATGATTTTAAACACCAATATGTACTACTAGTAGAATTATAATATTCACATATTAATTGATTTTGATAAATATAACCTATATTAAATGTATTATCTATGTTATATATATCTTTAGTTAAAAAATAATTTATATTTCTATTTATTATACCTTTTATAATACTTATATTATCTTTAGTATATAAATTATTTAATATATATGCACTAAAAAATGATACAGTTGCAAAACGATATATTAAACTTCTACCAAATGGTATATTAGATCCATCATTAGAATAAAAATATATTATATTATTTAAAAATTTATTGCTTCTTTCTATTATTTTATCTTTATAAATAGAATTATCATCTAAATAAATATATAATAATGAATAAAAATGAAATGAATAAGAATTATAATAATCTCTTTCATATTTATCATTATCATAATAAAAACCATCACCTATATAATGTTTATCTAATAATTTAAAGTTTTTATTTATAATATCTTCATTATAATTTAAATTAAGTACTTTTAGTAATGTATTTATAAGTATTGGAAAAAATAACCAATTAGAATTAAAACATTTAATATTATTTATTTGATAAAAATAATTATTTAAATTTTCTTTATCTATTTTAGTAAAAGATTTTTCATAATATTCTTTATTACAATATATATAAAATAATACTGGTACTAATTCTACTATCATTTGACTATTATTAGAAATATTACCCCAATATAATTTAGATTTAGGATTACTTCCATTTTTTATCATATTAAATATTTTACTTGTTAGTATATCATCTTTTATAAAAGATAATCCCCATAATGGTCTTGAAAACGATTCAAAATCTGCTATAGAATTAGAATATCTTGAATTTAATCTATTAGGTATTATAATTTTAGAATTTTCTTCATCATAATATTTTATTATTGGTTTAATAATACTTTCTAATAAATCAATATAATCTTTTTTAGTTTTTAATTCCATTTATTACTCCTTATTAATATAATATTAATTACAAAATTCCTATTTATTTTATTAATTTATAAAATTTATTTAATACTTTTTTATTATATTCTTTTACATCAAATTTAAAATTTTTATTAACTTTACCATTATACGCATCTATTACTCCATTAACAATACTATCTATATCATTATTAACAACTAATGCACTATTTTTAGGTGATATTTTATATACATCTTTAATACCTTTTACATTAGGTGCAATCCATGGAGTATTAGATACTAAACTTTCTATTAAAACTGTAGGAAAAGATTCATATCTTGTAGTTGTTATAAATAAATCACATTGAGTTAAATAGTCATATATATTAGTAATTTCTCCTAATAATATAATATATTTATTTAAATTATATTCTTTTATTAATTTGTTAATTTTTTTATAATATTTACCATTACCTATAATATATAATTTTATATCTAAATTTTTATCTATTAGTTTTTTCATAACTAATATTAATCTTTCATAATTTTTTTGTGTAACCATTCTTCCTATAGATATTAATTTGTAAGTTCCATCTAATTTAATTTTATTTTTTATAATAATATCTTCTTGTACATTATTTATTACTATAGTTTTATTTTTAAATTGAGGAAACATTGTATTAAAATCATTTTTAGTAGAATCACTTACACATATTATTTTATCAAAATAATTATATTTATTTATATTATTTATATAGTATTTTTTAAACTTTTTATTATATTCTAATGCACCATATACGTTTTCATGTAAATAAATATATTTATGTAAAGCCTTAGTATTTATTATATAATAATTTATAAATAAATAATATCCTGAATAATCTATTGCAATATCATATTGTTTTCTATTTTTATAAAATCTATAAGTATATTTATTAAATAATATATTTTTTATAATTTTACTTAATATATTTTGTTTTGATATTAATTTAGCAAAAACTTGATTACAAGGTGTAATTATATTAACTTTTTTTGGTATTTTATTTAATAATAATCCATTTTTTACAATTAATAATAAATCTACTTCATATAAACTAAAATCTATATTATTTAATAAATTAATTAGTGTTTTTTCTATACCACCAATATTCATATGTATAGTTGCTATTAATATTTTCTTTTTCATAATTATTTAATCCTTATAATTTACTTAAATTATAACAAAAGTTCATATCAATAGTCTATATAAATCGATTAAAAATATATAAATAATACTCATTAAAACTTTTATATAAAATTTCAATAGACAATAATTATAGTTAAAAATTTAAAAAAATACTCTAATCTTTAATTTTAGAGTATTAATTAATATTTAATTTTTTAATCTTAGTTTTAGAAAGCCCTGTTACTTCACTTATAAAGTCTATTGTACTTCCTTTTTTTAGCATATTAGTTGCAATTGATATATTTTGTTCTTTTTTGCCACGTGCAAGACCTTGTGAAATTCCTTGAGCAATTCCACGTGCAAGCCCTTCTTTTCTTGCGCATATTTCTCTGGATCTCGCTATCATTTTATCGTCTTCTTCTTTATCATATAAGCCCATTATATGTTCTTCTTCTGATAATTTTTTTACTTCTTCCACTATATATTCACCTAACTTTCCTAGATATAACGTATTTTCTTTTAAAATCTTAAAGTCTTTACTTAAGAATATTTTTATTAATTTCTTTACGTCTTCATCATAGCACATATCATCTATTTTTTCCATATTTATATGTTGTATTTC
>CANRDR010000127.1 GCA_947629425.1 uncultured Bacilli bacterium
AATGCCATTTCTGATGAGTCTACATCATGATATGATCCATCAAATAATGTTGCTTTAACATCAACCATTGGATAACCTGCTAAGATTCCACCAGCCATAGCTTCTTGTAAACCTTTATCAGTTACTGGAATATATTCTCTTGGAACAACTCCACCAACAATTTGATCAACAAATTCGTAACCTTTACCAGGATTTGGTTCAAATCTAACCCAAACATGTCCATATTGTCCACGTCCACCTGATTGTTTAATATATTTACCTTCACATTCAGCTGTTTGTGTAATTGTTTCACGGTATGCTACTTGCGGTCTACCAGTTGATGCATCTACATTGAATTCATCTTTCATTCTTCTTACTAATACTTCAAGATGTAACTCACCCATACCGCTTATAACAGTTTGTCCTGTTTCAGGATCAGTTTTATATCTAAATGTTGGATCTTCTTCTGCTAATTTTTGTAAAGCAATAGCCATTTTATCTTGATCAGCTTTTGATTTTGGTTCTATAGCTTCATCAATAACAGGTTCAGGGAATTCCATACCATTCATGATAACTGGATTTTTTTCATCACATAATGTATCAGCAGTTGTTGTATTTTTTAATCCTACTAATGCTGCAATTTCTCCTGTATAAACATCAGTAATTTCTTTTCTTTGATTTGCATGCATTTGTAAAATACGTCCAACTCTTTCTTTTTGATTTTTTGTACTATTTAGAATATATGAACCACTTGTTAAATGTCCAGAATATACTCTAAAGAACGCTAATCTTCCTACAAATGGGTCAGTCATTATTTTAAATGCCATTGCAGTAAATGGTTCATTATCACTTGGATGACGTTTAACTAGATTTCCATTAAAATCAGTACAGTCAATAGCCTCTATATCAGTTGGTGCTGGCATGTAATCTATTACAGCATCTAATGCTAATTTAACGCCAGTATTTGATAATGCACTACCACATAATACTGGGAAGAATTCAGCAGCTAAAACTCCTTTTCTTATTGCAGATTTTATTTCTTCTACAGTAAGTTCTTCTCCATTTAAATATTTTTCCATTAAAGCATCATCAAATTCAACTGCTTTTTCAATTAATTCTATTCTTTTAGTATTTGCTAATTCTTTTAAATTTTCAGGAATTTCAATTTCAACATAATTTTCATGTTCATCTTCACGATTAAACTCATATGCTTTCATTGTTATTAAATCAATAATTCCTTTAAATTCATTTTCTGTTCCAATAGGCCATTCAATTGGTGCATAATTAACACCTAATCTTTTTCCTACTGTATCTAAACTAAATTCAAAATCTGCTCCAATTTTATCCATTTTGTTAACAAATATCATTCTTGGAACTTTATATTCTGTAGCTTGTCTCCAAACTGTTTCTGATTGTGGTTCTACACCAGCATTACCATCTAGTAAGCAGATAGCACCATCTAATACTCTTAAAGATCTTTGAACTTCAACAGTGAAGTCAACGTGTCCTGGAGTATCAATTATATTAAGTCTATAACCTTTCCAATGTGCAGTAGTTGCAGCACTAGTTATAGTTATACCTCTTTCTTTTTCTTGTTCCATCCAGTCCATTTGAGATTCGCCATCGTGAGTTTCTCCAATTTTATGTGTTATTCCTGTATGAAATAATACACGTTCTGTAAATGTAGTTTTTCCGGCATCTATGTGTGCCATAATACCGATATTTCTAACTTTATCTATACTAACATCTCTTGCCATAAACGTCTCCTACCATCTATAATGAGCAAATGCTTTATTAGCTTCTGCCATTTTATGAGTATCTTCTCTTTTTTTAACAGCTCCGCCAACTCCATTTGCAGCATCCATAATTTCAGCAGCTAATTTTTTAGCCATTCCACGTTCTCCCCTGTTTTTTGCATATTGTACTAACCAACGAAGTCCTAAAGTTTGTCTTCTATCAGATTTTACTTCAATTGGAACTTGATAGTTAGATCCACCAACACGACGAGACTTAACTTCAAGAAGTGGCATAATATTTTCCATTGCAGCATTAAATACTTCAATAGGTTCTTTTTTAGTTTGTTCTTTTATTATATCAAAAGCTTCATATATTATCTTTTCAGCAGTACCTTTTTTACCATCTAACATAACTGCATTAATTAATTTTGTAACAACTTTAGATTCATAAATTGCATCAGGTAATACATCACGCTTTTGAGCACGTCTTTTACGCATAATTTTCCTCCTTTATAATTTATTATTTTTTAGGTTTTTTAGTACCATATTTACTTCTACCTTGTTTTCTTTCGTTAACACCTTGAGTATCTAATGTTCCACGAACAATATGATAACGAACACCGATTAAGTCTTTAACACGTCCTCCACGAATTAAAACAACACTATGTTCTTGTAAGTTATGTCCTTCTCCTGGAATATATGTATCAACTTCTCTACCATTTGATAATCTAACACGAGCATATTTTCTTAAGGCTGAGTTTGGTTTTTTAGGTGTTTTAGTTCCAACACGTGTACAAACACCTCTCATTTGAGGATGATTTGTATTTGTAGGTTTTCTATCTTTACTATTAAAACCAACATTTAATACTGGGCTCTTTTTCTTTTTATCTTTTTTAGTTCTATTTTTCTTAACTAATTGGTTTAATGTAGGCATATATTTCTCCTTTCTACGTACACACATCCTGGTGTGTCAAACTTCTTTTAAAATTATGTTCTACCTATAAGTAGAACTTAAATTTAAATGCGTAATTAATATAACACTTTAAAAATTTTATGTCAATAATATTTATATGTTTTTTTTAAATATATATGACATATTATATAAATTCATAAGTTCTAGATATTATTCTTTTATCAGAACAATATTCAATTATGTATTTATTTTCATGTTTACATATTATTATTCCTATTGTTTTATTTTGATTTATTGTTTTTATTGTTTTATCTATATAATTCATATATATTTCTATTTGTCCTATATGTTCTTTTTTTAATTCTGTTACTTTTAGTTCTATTACTACAAAACAATTATATATATAATTAAAAAGTAATAAGTCAATGTAGTTATAAGTACTACCTAGTTTTATTTTATATTCACTTCCTATATATGAAAAACCATTACCAAGTTCTTTCATAAATGATTCTATATCTTCTAATATTAATTTTTGTAATATTTTTTCTGATATTATTTCATAATTATTAGTATTTTTTATTAATATGGGATTTTTTACTAAATCAGTTATATTAGAATTATTTTCATTAATTAATTTATCTTTTGTTTTATTAGGTAATCTTTCATATTCTTTTGATTTTATTCTATTTCTCAATTCATTTCTACTTAAATTATATTTAATTGAGATATTTAAATAATATATCATTTTGTTTTTATCTTTGATAGGTAAAAGTTCTGTATAATGACTCCATGACAATTGTGTCGCAAGTGGCGACACTTTTTCATTATTAAATACATTATAGAATTGTTTCATTCTAAATAATGTTCTTCTATTGTATTTTTTTCCTACATCTAAAACTAATTTCTTAGAATATTCTTCTATAATATTGTCACCATATTTACCGCCTGCTTCATTAAGTAATTTACCTATTTCATAATATGTTAATACTTTATTTCTTTCTTTAGAATA
>CANRDR010000128.1 GCA_947629425.1 uncultured Bacilli bacterium
TCCTCCCTTCACTATATATATACTGTATTTTTTTGCATTTCCTTTTTTTTATTGCAATTTTTTTAAAAAAATTACAAAAAATACTCTAATTTTAATTTTTAGAGTATTAAATTTTTATAAATTAATATTTTTCATTTCTTCTTTTAATATATCACTTACTTCTTTTAAATGTCCTGTTTTTTTATTTTTTAATTTATAAAACTGTATTAGACCATATCCAGGCCATTCATTACCTTCTACTAATACTGGCCCTTTTTCACTAAATGCTACATCCCAACCAATATATCTATATTGAGGTATTAATTTTGCAGCCTCTTTACACATATTAAATGCAGTATCTACACCTTTAATTTTAACATCTTTAAATATTTTTTTAGTAAGTGGATGTTCAGTATATACATTTCCATAATCATCTATTACATTGCTATCAATTAAACCATCTTCATTTAAACTACAATATAAATCATTAGTACATCCAATTACATCAGTTGTATCTTGATTAATTCTTAATGCATTATTTAATATATATACTTCTCCATCTTTATATAACGTCACTATTCTAAATGAATTAACTACATTAGGATTAATTTCATTTAATTCTTTACTTTGTTTTATCGCTTCTTCTACTAAAATTTGTCCATTTTTTATTAAATTATTATAAATACTTTTTAAATCTTTACATGTTTTTATATCTATTTTAGATACACCATGTCCACCTTCTCCTAATGGTTTTTTAGCAAAAACAACATCTTTATCTTTAACAAAATCTTTAAATTCTTCAAATGAAGATATATTTAAATTAATATAATCTCTCTTTAAATACTTTTTAAATACCATATTAAATATTAATTTATCTTTTAAAATAATTTTATATCTATCATCATTTAAATATGCTAAAAGTTTATAAAAAGATTTAGTATTTATAAATGTATCTTTTTCTTTTTCTGTTAAATTAATATAATCTCCTCTAAAGTAATCTGTATATCCAGTACCTCTTTTTATAAAGTTTCTAAATATATCATATTTTATATATAATTTAGATTTACCAGTATTTTCATGTATTATATTAACAATATTATTCATTTTTTTATAATCTATATTTTTTACTTTTCTTACCATCCATGTACGTAATGACATAATATCACCTACTTATCTATATATACAATTTCATTATTTTTTTTATACACTCTTATATTACTACTTCCTATATCTAGTAACATTTCATGTATAGTTTTATTGCTAAATCTACTAAATTTACCTAAACTAATTAATTTATTATCTAATAAAACTACTTTACTATTTAAGTTAACATTATTATCTATTTCTATAAAAGACATATTCATTCCTATACTACCAATAAAGTTATATCTTTTATTATTTATATATACATGTCTATCAATACTAGTTGTACCTATACCGTTAGTATAACCTATAGGTATAATACCTATTAACATATCTTTTTTTGCAATAAAGTTAGCGCCATATCCTAAAGTATCACCCTTTTTTATTTTTTTAATTTGTAATATTTTAGTATAAAAACTCATTAATGGATATAAATCTATTTTTACATTAGTAATAGTTTTACTTATATTATATCTTTTTTGATTTATTTTATTTCTTATTAATCTTAATTTATTTTTTAATCCAACATTATTTATATTATAAGATATATTATATCCATATAATAATGTACCTATTCTTATTCCATTTGCAAAATCTATTTTAGGATGATTTAAAAGTGTTATACTGCTTCCTAAATGTATAATAGGTATAGAGTTTATATCTATTAAACTAGTAATATCTTTAAATTTATCTATTTGTTTATCCCAATATTTATCAAATATACCAATAGTTGCAAAATGAGTATATATTCCTACTAATTCTATTTTTTTACTATTTTTAATAATATCATAAGCTTCTTTTAATTCTTCTTTATTATTAATACCTAATCTATTTAAACCTGAATCTACTTTTAAATGTACTTTAATATTTTTAAAATCTAATTTTATTAATTTTTTTAAATAATCTAATTCATTTATACTAATTGCTATATTATTCTCAATAATAACATCTATTTGTTCTAAATCAATAGGTCTTAATAGTAATATTGGAATATCTTTATTATATTTTCTTATATTTAATGCATCATTTATACTAAATACTGCTATATAATTAATACCACTTTTTACTAATTCATTAACTATATATTCTCCATGTCCATAAGCATCACTTTTTAATACTCCAATATAATATTTATAATCATTATATTTACTTTTTATAGATTTTACATTTTTTTCTATATTATCTAAATTTATTTCTACATAACTATCCATAATTAATCAACTTTTCTTCTTTATTTTTAATTTTATTAGTATTTTATCTATAAAGTCATCACCTAATATATATTTTAAAGATTTATTTTTATATGATACTAATAGATAAACAACCATACTTATAATACCACATATTGCAAGTTTTATAAATCTTATAAAGTAAGTTCCAGTATCTTTAAATATTAGTTTTAATATTATTATAGAAATCAAAGTACATGATAAAGGTAAAATCATTTTTAACATTGTTTTTAATATTTCATTATATTTAAATTTATATTCTTTTTTTAAACATATCATAACTATAGAAATAGATATAATTTGTCCTATTAATGTTGAAAACAATGAACCTAAATATGGATAAAATCCTATTTTATTTAAAAATAATATTAAAGGTATATCAAGTATAGTATTTGCAATTATTCCTGCAAATGTATTTAAATAAACTATTTTATATTTTCTCATACCTTGTAACATCATATTAGTAACTAAATGAATTGAAAAGAATACTGATACTATAGCCATCATAGATAATACTGTTGGACCATAAGCACTATCTCCATAAAAAATATAATATATTGGTTTATTAAATAATATAATGAATAGTACTAATACAAAACCTACTAGAAATATTGTGTTTATTGCCTGATTAAATTTGCTATTAACATTTTTCATGTCTTTTTTTACGAATGATTCTACTATAAAAGGTATAATACTTGCACACAATCCTGTTGCAATAGCATTTATTACCATACATATTTTAGGAGTCCAAGTAACAACAATACTTCCTATTACTTCACTTGCTTCTCCACTATATCCTATCATATATAGACCTTTTATAATAAATTTTAAATCAATCATTTCATAAATATTTTGTGTAACTGCAATAATAACAACAGGAACTGCATATTTAATAATTTTAAATATTATTTCTTTTGCAGTAACTTTAACCTTTTTAGTTTCATCTACTCCAATTTTTAATTCATTTTTACTTTTATGTATTTTATATTTTAAGAATAAATATGCAACGAGACCTGATATAGATGTACCTAATAATGCAGCAGATACACCCCATTTTATATCATAATGTAATATATTTATTACAACAAATGAGCCCACTAAAACTATAAATATTCTTACCATTTGTTCTAATAATTGACTAAAAGATGAAACTGAAACATATTTATTACCTTGTAAATATCCTCTTGTTACACTTAAGAAAGGTATAATTAATAAACATAAAGATATTACTCTAATAACTAAAACTACACTTTCTATAGAATTTC
>CANRDR010000129.1 GCA_947629425.1 uncultured Bacilli bacterium
AAACAACTAAACGTAAATTTGATTCTGCTAAAAGATTAGCTGCTTCTTCATCTCCATTTGCAACACGAATTGATAAATCCATTTCTTCTTCTGCACTAAGTAAACTTATTTTACCTATTTCTTTTAAATACATTCTAACTGGATCATTAATATTAATATCTTTTGTGATATCTTCATCACTTAATATTTCAACTTCTCCAACTTTTGCTCCACCATTTGATGTTTCATCTTCAGTTGATATTACTTCTATTCCATTATTTACTAATTTAGTATATAATTCATCTAATCTATCAGCATCAATTTCTAATCCTTTTAATTGTTCTGCTAAAGTTTCATAAGTAATATATCCTTTTTCTTTACCTAATTTAATTAATTCTTCTTCTCTTTCTTCAAATGTTTTTATTTCTTTTACCATTATAATTCACTCCCTCTTTTAATTTTGGCAATTAAATCTGTTATTTCTTTTTTCTTATTTATATCTGTTTCATTTTTTAATTCTATTTTTAATTCATTTATTTTTTTATCATTAATCCATTTATTTATTATATCTATATAACTTATAAATTCACTTTCTGTCATTTCTATAGAATCATTATGATTAGATATTATTTCTTTTAATATTTTTTCTTTTTCTATATCATTAATATAACTTATAAAATCAGCTAAATTAATAGTATTATTAAGTATTATATACGCTTGTATATCTTTTTCAATATCAAAATATGTTTTATCAGGTATATAATTTAATTTTTTTGAAAATATTTTAGCATATTTTACATTATTCATCATATAATACAATATTTCTTCTACTGCTTTTATATTTTGATTTATTTTTTTTCTTACTTTTTTTATAGATATTATTTCTTTATTTTCTGTTTTTATTAATTTATTAAGTAATATATTTTTATCAATATTATATTGTTCACTTAATTTATTTATAGTAATATTTTTTAATATTTCATCATTACTTTTATTTAATTCATTTATAACTTGATTAATATATTCACTTAATTCATCTGCATTATTTAAATTTTTATTTGATTTTAAGTAATTTAATTTAAAGTCAAATAAACTTATTGCATGATTTAAACTATCTTTATATGAATCTACTCCATATTTTATTATGTATTCATCTGGATCTTTTGCATTAGATAGTTTTAATATATTTACTTCTATTCCATTTTTATTTAATAATTCTCCATTTTGCAAAGCAGCTTTTATTCCAGCAGAATCACTATCCATATTTAGTATTACTTTACATTTTAATTTTTTTATTAAGTTTATGTGATAATTAGTTAAAGCGGTTCCCATTGTTGCACATACGTTTTTTATTCCACTTGAATATATTCTAATTGCATCCATTTGTCCTTCACATAATATTAGTGTTTTTTCTTTTTTTGCATTTAATTGTGCTCTATGATAATTAAATAATATTTCTCCTTTTTTAAATATATAAGTTTCTTTAGTATTTATATATTTAGAATCACTTACATTTTCAAATATTCTTGCACTAAATCCAACAGCATCACCATTACTATTATGTATCGGAAACATTATTCTATTTCTAAATATGTCATATATATCTGTATTTTTATTAACTAATCCTATATTTATTAGCATATCTTCATCATAATTTTTACTTTTTAATAATTTTGATAAATTATTATCATTAAAAGATACTCCAATATCAAATTCATCAATTATTTCATCATTTAAAAATCTTTCATTTAAATATTTTTTAGCATTTATACCTAATTTACTTTTTAAATTATTTTTATAATATTTAACTGCTAAATCATATATTTTATACTCTTTATCATATTTTTTTTGATAATTAATATTTTGACTTAATGTAATTCCAGAAATACTTGCTATTTTGTTAACTGCTTCTATAAATGATACGTTTTCATAGTCTCTTATAAATGTAAATACATTTCCACTAGCACCACATACAAAACATGTATATATTTGTTTTTCTTCACTTACACTCATACTAGGTGTATGATCATCATGAAAAGGGCAAATTCCAAAATAGTTTTTACCTTTTTTTTCTAAATTTATGTAATTTCCAATAATATCAACAATATTTACACTTTTTCTAATATTATTTATTTCTTCATTAGATAATACTGGCATAAAATCCACCCTCTAATAATAAATTATTATCTAAATTTACAAATTTCCTTTTTTTATTTGCAATTTTTTTAAATTTTTATTAATATTTTAACAAAAAATTATATTTTTGCAAGAAAAAACTAATGTTTTTTTACATTAGTCAATAATATAAGCATTTGTTAGTGTTCCATCTCCACTTAGTAGTTTTATATTTGAATTTAATACTATTACTGGTCTAGCATCAAATAAATTAGAGTCTGGTGTATTCCATTGTATATTATTGTTATATATAGCATTTGCATCCGAAATTTTTTCAACTGATTTATAATTTTGATATATTATATCTAACAACATAAATATTTTTTGATTATTAAAATAGGTATTTGTTGTACCTGCATATTTTGTTTCTTCTAAGTTTAATAATCCTATTTTATTTATATCACATATTTCACTTTTATGACTAAAATTCAAAATATTACCATATGCTTTTAAACTAGAAAATGTATCTATATTAGTTTCATTTATTGAATGCTCTATTCCATCATATCCTAAACAAAATTTTTCTTTCTTTAACAAGTTTTGATTAATGGTTGTTTCATCTAACCATTTCATTAACTTTTGTCTTGCTCCAGATGGTGATTCTATATAATTTTCAACTAATTTTGTTATTCCCTCTTCTGTTTTTCTAATTACTCCATAACTTGCATTTCCTATTAATGCATTTTCTCCTGATGGATTTGTTACTGTAATTTCACTACATGGTCCTGTTTTATCTTCTAATATTAATTTTACTGAACCATCACCTTGTATTCTTACCACTCTCCAACACATACTACCTAATGTTAAATAATTATCAACTACATTGCCCCTATAATAATAAGTTATTCCATAATCATCTGTATCTTTTCTTAATGTTTTTTCATTTTCTAATAATGTTGTATTGTATTCTACTTTTTCTAAATTTAATTTTGTACTATTTTCATCTTTTGGATTCATTACATTTTTTATTATATTATATGCTAATGTACTTTCTTCATATGGTATTTCATCTTCTTTATTTATTATTTGTTCTCCTGTTACATTTATATTTATACTTATTTTTTGGTCCATCCAATCATTTTCATCATCTTCTGTAAATACCCATTTCCAATATAATTTTACGTCTTTTTGTTCCTTGTATTTTATTATTTCAACTATATCACTTATTTCTACTTTATGTTCTGCATCTTTATATATCTTTAAATTATCTGGAATATTATCTCTATTTATTTTTATTACACTTCTTATATTTACTTCACTTTTACTTGCATCTAACTTAAGTGTTATTATGCCACTACTTCCTGGGATTACTTTTGTATAGTTATCATCTAATGTTTTTTCTAAATTAATATTTACTTCTTCATTTATTGTTCCATTTACTAAAAATGAGAATTTTGCTATATCTAAATCTACACTTGAATTTGCATTACTTTGAAAGAATGCTCTTGT
>CANRDR010000130.1 GCA_947629425.1 uncultured Bacilli bacterium
GATTAATGAAGGCGGTTGAAAAATTTGACTACGATAAAGGATACAAGTTTTCAACATATGCAACATGGTGGATAAGACAAGCTATAACAAGAGCATTAGCAGATCAAGCAAGAACGATACGTGTACCAGTACATATGGTAGAAACAATAAATAAAATGTCACGTATACAAAGACAATTAACACTTGAATTAAATAGAGAGCCATCTGATGAAGAAGTTGCAGAAAAGATGGGAATTACTGTTGATAAAGTTAGAGAAGTATTAAAAATAAGTCAAGATCCAGTATCATTAGAGACACCTATAGGTGAAGAAGATGATTCACATTTAGGAGATTTTATTAAAGATACAAGTAGTTTAAGTCCAGAAGAATATGCAACTAATGAAATATTAAAAGAAGAAATACAAGATGTTTTATCTACATTACAACCTAGAGAACAACAAGTTTTAGAATTACGTTTTGGACTTATAGATGGAACATGTTATACTTTAGAAGAAGTTGGTAAAAAATTTAATGTAACACGTGAAAGAATTAGACAAATAGAGGCTAAAGCATTAAGAAAATTAAGACATCCATCTCGTGCTAAAAAATTAAAGGATTTTATGAATGAATGATAAGTAATAGATTAAAATCATTAGTAAAATATATTAATAAAACTGATAAAATAATAGATATTGGTTGTGATCATGCTTTATTAGATATTTATTTAATAAAAAATAAATATATAAATAATATAATTGTTAGTGATATAAGTTCTAACGCTTTAAAGCAAGGTATAAAAAATATAAAAAAATATAATTTAGATAATTATATAGAAACTAGATTAGGTAATGGTTTAAATGTATTAAATAACAATGATTATATAGATACTATTATAATATCTGGTATGGGTACTTATACTATATTAGATATATTAAATAATAAATATTTAGAAAATATAAATAAATTAATTATACAATCTAATAAAGATTATGATATTTTAAGAGAAGAAGTATGTAATTTAGGATTTAATATAGATAAAGAAGAAGTTATATTAGATAAAGATAAAATATATATAAATATAGTATTTATAAAAGGTAAATCTAAATTAAGTAAAGAAGAAATTATTTATGGAACTAAAGATATGATTAATAAAGAAATATATTATAAATATTTATTAGATAAATATAATAAAATATATTTATTAAGTAAAGATATTAAATTAAAAGAAAAAATAGATTATATAGAGAAAATGCTAAGTAATTAGTATTTTTTTAATTAATGAAATTATTGTATGAAATAAAAATATATGATATTATTTAATAGAAGGATAGAGGAATTACCTATGAAAAAGAGGAAAATAATGATAATAAGTAGTGCAATAGGTTTATTTATTATATTAATAAGTTTAATTGGAATAACTTATGGATATTATATAATTAAAATTAGTGGTACACCTGGCTCTATTTCGGCAACATCTGGTAAATTGTATTTAAATTATACAGGTAATTGGGATAGTAGTAAACCTGGACAAGTTTCAGCATCTAATATTTTTCCTGGATGGAGTAAAACTTTGTACTTTACTATAAATAATCCTTCTACATCAACAAGAACAATCAGTTATTATTTAAAATGGACAGATGTCATCAATTCTATTGGTTCAGATTTTATATATAGTTTGCAATGTAGGGTTAATTCTACATCAGGCACATCATGTGGAACAGTAACAAATGTAAGTTTTCCTAGTTCTAATGGAACAATACCAATACCAAATTTAAGTAATTATGTTTCAAATAATGCAGTATCGATACCAGTAAATACAACTCATTATTGGACTTTAACATTGCAATTTAAAAATCAAAATTATAATCAATATTCTGCAACTTCATATGCAAGAAGTATTAATGGAATGATTGATGTAGATTCTATTCAATATACTCAATAATGTTAGTAAGGGGAGATATTATGAAAAAAAAAGGTACTCTTATTTTAGTTAATTTAATAGCAATTTTTATTATTCTGATTTATTTAATTGGAATTACTTATGCTTATTATAAAGCAAATGTTGCAGTATATAGTGGTAAAGTTACAACTACAGTTGAAAGTGCTTTTTTAAATGTGGATTATTATGGTGATAATAATATAAAATCAGATAATCTTTTACCAGGCTGGTCAAGTTATATAAGATTTCATGTTATAAATAGAAGTTATAGTAAGTCTACAGGAACTAGTGTAAAAATAAACATTAAATTAACTAACTTTATAAATGAAATAGGAACAGATATTAAATGGAGTCTTAGTTGTAGTGTTGGTGGGTTTAGTACATCCGTAGGATGCGCATCAGGCCATTCATTTAGTGAAACAAGTTTACCTCTTACACCAACAAGTACAACAAAAAATGTTATTACTGATGTTCAATTACCATATAGCAGTGGTTCTTCAACATCTGGTTATTATTATACATTATATTTTAGATATGCAAATAATGGAAATCAGAATAGTCAATTAGGGAAAAAACTAAAAGGAATTGTAGAAGTAACATCATCTAATTTAACAGATACATCTCATTAAAAATATTAATTTAGGAGAAAAATATGAAAAATGGAAAATTTATTATAATAACTAGCATATTTGGAATAATATCAATAATTGTTTTATTGATTGGAATAACTTATGCATATTACAATGCACCAATAAATACTTATACACCTGCATCTTATGAATTGCAAACAACTTCAGAGCTTAAGGTAACCTATACGGCGGATACATCTGGTGTTTCTTGTAATAAATGTACACCTGGATGGTCAGATTACGTTAAATTTTCAGTATATAATCCAAAAGGAACAAAAGCTGCTTACAATGTTGTATGGGCAAACTTTACTAATAATTTTACTCGTCAAAGTGATTTAACTTATACTTTAACTTGTACATCAACATCAGGAACTTGTAATGGTATATCTGGTCAGTTACCATCTACTTCTAGTTCTGTAAGAAATATAATTTCAAATATAACAATTTCGCCTGGCGTTAAACATACATATACATTAACAGTGAAATATGAAAATTTATCTGGTACAAATCAAAGTGCTGATAAAGGTAAAACTTTTTCAGGTAAAATTAGTATAACTGCTGCAAATGTATCATACTAAGATGTAAAATATATATATAAAAATGTATAGTTTCATTGACAATAAAAAAGATATTAATATATAATTATTATGATATAGGAGATAAGAAATGAAAAACAGAAAAAAGAAAACAATTATTATTACAAGCTTAGTAGCATCGTTTATTATATTAATGGCACTAATGGGAATAACTTTTGCTTATTATTTAGCGAGAATAACAGGAAATCCAACAACTACTAATGTTAGTGGAACGGCAGGTACTGTTTCATTGACATATACTCCTAAAACTATATCTGGTACAAATATATTA
>CANRDR010000131.1 GCA_947629425.1 uncultured Bacilli bacterium
TATATGGTATTTCAATGATTGAACCTATTCCTTGATATTGATACCAATAACTTCCACTATCTACTTGTTCACCTGCTACAAAAAATGGATGTATCGAATTATTTATTGTTTTATGAAGAGACATTAAAACCCAATCATGTGCTATATTATACAAATAATAATTTGGATTTGATTCATTCCATTTTGCTCCTGAATATGCCAATTCTTCTGCACTTAATGTTGCAATATAATTTTTTATTGTACTTTCTTTTGCACTTTTAGTTAATGTTAATGGTAATAAATCAATTAATTTTAAAGTTGTATTAAAACGTAATTGTGAATTATCGCTAAATTCAACTATTTGTTGATTATTCCAATTATAAAAGGTATTTAAATCTCCTAAATTCCACGTTTCTTCTTTTAATAATCTTTTATCAAAATTATTTTCATTTAACCATTTATCAAATTTAGTTTTCATACAATCATTTGAATTAGATGTACATTTTTCATAATCTGCTACTTTAACATTTTCTACTTCATTTAATGTTGTTATATTATATCCATATTGTCCTGTTCCTATAAATGAATTTTCTCCACCTATTGCAGTATCACAGGTATGTTCCTTATCTTCTAGTATTAACTTGATACTTCCGTCTCCTTCAATACGAACTATCCTAAAGCACATTCCATTGAAATCTATATAATTATCTTTAATATTTCCTCTATAGTAGTATGAATTACCGTAATCATCTTGTGTTACTGATAATGTTCTTTCTGTTTCTCCATTTATTTGTACTGCTGGCTTTGTCTTTGGTTCTTCACTATATATTGTTTTTTCTTGATTTTCAGTATTTCCATTCATTGCATTATCAACTATACTATATGCAAGTGTTCCTACATTAAATGGATTTCTTGATGTTGTTGTTACTGTACCTGTTACTTCACTTTCATATGTAAATCTTCCATATGTAAACTTTATTGTACTTAATATACATACTATTATTACTATTAATACTACTATATATCTTTTCTTCATATATACCTCATTTCCATATAAAAAAATTATATAAGTATAACCCCCCCCAGCGAACAAATGTTCTGTTGAAGGAGATTGGTTATATAATTCAACTCTTCGTATATAATTTTTTATTTCCTGAGTACTTTCTTACTCTATTTACATTATACTACAAAATTAATTATTCTCAAGTACTAATTATTATCTAATAACTCTAATAACATTATATCCATATAATTCTAATATACTAACAACTTTTTTACTTTTTATACCATTTTTACAATAAAAATAATATAATGTATTTTTATCTAAGTATTTTTCAGGATTATATAATAATTTTTCATAATCTGTATATTCTTCTTCTAAATTTATAAATATACCCTTTTTATTAATTTCATTTAATTTAATTGTTTTCATATATTAATATATGAATATTTTTTATATTAGTTAATTATAAATATCTCAAGTAACTATTAATTATATTAGCTTTAAAATCATTATCTATATTTTTATCATTTAATAACTCTTTAGAAATTATATTTAACTTAATTTTTAATATATTTTTATCTTTATATTCTAATTTATTTATTCTTTCTTTAACTACATTATCTATTTTATTTAAATAATTATCTAATAATTTATTTTTTTCTATATTATTTTCTTTATAAATTATATTTAGTTCAGGTATTATATTAGTAATTGTTTCAAATATATCATTGTTATATATTTTATCATCAATTATAATATTTAATTTATTTATATAATTATTTATTATTTCATTATTTTTATTTATTAAATTAATATAACAATTTAATAAATCATTTATACTACTTTTATTACATCTTTTATTAAAACTATTTTCTAAATTATTTAACCATATATTAATTGAATTTATTTCACTTTTATTTTTATTATTATTAAAATTGTTATCTTGAGCATTATTAATTAATCTACTTGCTGTTTCATTATCTGTTTCATTATTTAATTTAATAAAAGTTTTATTTTCTATACTTTGAAATATTTTTTTATTATTTAATTCATTTTCTTTTATTTCGTTATTAAGAATATTTTTTTTATTATCTAATAATTTTATTACATTAATTAAATTATTTAAATCTATATCATCTAATAAATCATTAATTTTATCAGTTATATAATTAACTAAGTTAGATACTAACTTATCTGTTGGATCTGTATATAGTAATTCTATTTGTATTATTATTAATTCTTCTAAACTACTTTTATTTAATTTATCTTTTAAGTAATTTATAATACTTAAATCAGCATTTTTATGTATTAAATAATAATTAATCATATTTATTATATTATTCATATTATTCCTCTTATTCTATAAAGATTATAACAAATAGATGTTAAAAAATAAAGTAAGATAATATCAATTTAAAAAGACTAAACAAATTAGTCTAAACTGTATATGGATTTTGTTGTGTTCCGTCTCCTCCTGTTATTTTTATCATAGATGATAATACTATTGATGGACGAACGGCGTAAGTATTGTTAATACTGCCGTAGCTCAAGCCCCCACCATCCACATGGAAGGCATCATCAAGGCTAGAACCACGATACGCCGGGGTTGCTAACCACCAATGATTTATATTATTAAAATTTATCCATAAGTAACTCTTAGTTCCACTGCTATTCCACCCGCCAATATTATTAGAAGAATATCCTGTTTTAAGCACTTCTTCTACTGTTAATAATCCTCCTATATCTCTTACTCTATCACTTTCTGTTCCACATTTTAAATCATATGTTTCATCAAGATTTATCTTTTTATAAGATTCTAAATATACTCCACTGCCAATTTCAGTTGTCTCTGTCCATGAACCATCCGTTTTATACCATTTATTTTGATTACCTAAACACCAATTTTCAGTCTTTAATTTTGACTTTTCATCTTCTGGTAATTTTTTTATCCACTCATCTATCATTTCTTTGGCACCATCATTACTGCCACCACCTGCATTGTTTTCATAATCAAATCTATAAGAACCACCTTCCATTTTATAACCATATACTGCATGTCCTATTGTTGCATTTCCTTGTCCTATACTTCCTGCTATTTCATTCCCTTCAAAAGTACTACTTATAGTTCCTTTTACATTTTGACATTCATAATCTTTATCGTCTAATATTAATTTTACTGAACCATCTCCTTGTATTCTTACTATCCTCCAACATTTTCCTGCAAAATTCACAAAATTATCTTGTACATTTCCACTATAATAATAAGATAATCCATACTCATCTTCTATTACATTTAATGTCTTCTCTGATTTTTCTCCTCCTGCAGTAAGTAACATTCCTTCTGGTTTATTAAATTTTGTTCTTCCTTCTTCTGTATTACCTAATAGTATTGCATTTTTTAATATTGCATATGCTAATGTA
>CANRDR010000132.1 GCA_947629425.1 uncultured Bacilli bacterium
ATCTCATTTTCCCCTTTAATTATAGGGGTTTGTGAGATTTTTTATATTCAACAACTGTCAAACTCAAGATTATACAAGTAAATTATGAAAATTACAAGAATACATAATAAATTCTACTTATTTACAATATCATATATTTTTAATAAATTATCTACATTTAAACTTTCACTAGATAATAATATTCCATCTATATCAAATTCTTTTATTTCATCTATATTATTTAAATTAACTCCACCACCATATACTAATTTAATATTATTTTTATCTAAATCATTAATATATTCTTTTATTTTAGAAGTATTTTCTTTCGCTAGATTTAAATCTATAGTACTAACACCTATATTTTCTTTTGGCTCATATGCAAATATTATATTTTGTTCATTAATATAATTTAATACTGTATCAATTTCATATATTATTTCATCCACACTAATATATTCTTTATAACCTAAACAATATATAGGTATTATATTATTTTCATAACAATTATCTAATTTTTTATATATTTCATCTATAGTTATATTTTTATAATTTCTTAAATCACTATGTCCTACTAATGAATATCTTACATTTAAACTTCTTAATTGTTTACCTGTTATTTCTCCTGTTAATGATTCATTATAAGAACTTATATCTTGACTTGCTAATCTATAATCTCCTTTTAAAAATAATGGTAAATAACACATTGTAGGTATAATTATTATGTTTAATTTTCTTATTTTTCTTTCATATTCTAATATTTCTTCATAATCTAAATTTGCCTTATGATTAACTATTAAAAACATTTAGTCCTCCAATGCTTGTAAACTTCCATCAATTATATATTCTAAAGTAGCACCGCCACCAGTAGATTTATAATAAAATGAATCACTAAAACCTAATTTATTAGTAGCACTAACTGCATCTCCACCACCTACAAATACTTTAGTTTTAGAATTACTTAATATTTTTAATATAGAATATGTTCCATTTTTAAATCTTTCATCTTCATATAAACCTACAGTTCCATTTATAAATATAGTTTTAGATTTATTTATTATTTCTTCATATTTTTCTATACTTAATTTACCTATATCATATATAATATCATCATCTTTAATTTCATTTAAATTTCTATTGTTAATAACTTGATTGTTTTCCACAACAAAATCTATTGGCATAATTATTTTATCTTTATAATTTTTAATTATATCTTTTACTTCATCTAATGATTCTTTAGTTATTAAAGATTTTCCTACATTATATCCATTTGCATATAAAAATGTATTTGCAATACCTCCACCAACTATTAAATAATTACACTTTTTTATTAATTCTTTTATTAATTTAATTTTATCATCTACTTTAGCACCACCCATTATTACAACAAAAGGTTTTTCTTTATTATTTATTAATTCATTTAGTTTTTCTAATTCATAATTAATAAGTAGTCCATATGCTGATGGAATATATTTTTTAATTCCATAAGTAGATGCATGTTTTCTATGACTTGATCCAAAAGCATCATTAATAAATATGTCACCTAAAGAAGCCCAATATTTTGATAATTCTAAATCACATGAACTTTCTAATTTTTCTGGATAATCTTCATATCTAGTATTTTCCATTAATATTATTTCTTTATTTTTTAAATTTTTAACTAAATTTTCTAATTCAATACCTTTAGTACATTTAGAAAAATATATATTAGTATTTATTAATTCCTTTAATCTTTTATATACTGGATATAAAGTATTTTTTTCTTTATCTTCTAATGATTTTACTTTACCTAAATGACTCATTATTATTATTTTACAATTATTTTCTAATAAATAATTAATAGTATCTAAACTTTTAATTATTTTAGTATCATCTACTATTTTATTATCTTTAATTGTTACATTTAAATCACATCTTAATATAATTGTCTTATTTGATACATCTATATCTTTTATATATTTCATATTATCACCAATTTAATTATAAAGTATTAAAAATAGAAATACAAGTTAAGTATTTCTAATAATTTACAATATCATCAATTGTTATGTTTTGTGTGTAATTTTTATATTTATTTTTTGCAGTATTAACTAAATTTATCCAATGACTACTTGCAACAATATTTCCATATTCATCATAAGTTGGACAATATACTCTACCTATAGAATATACATCATTTAATCCTTTATTTATGTAATTGAATTTTAATAGTCTTATGTATTTTAGTACTCCTAATTCTATATTTTCATGTCTTATTAAACCATGACTACTCATTCCACCATATACATTATTTCTTTTTAACATATATGATACTTTATAGTAACCACTTTCTGCTGCTCCTATAGATAATGCTAAAGTTGTATCTACATTGTATATATTAGTATAATACATTATTAGTTTTTCTACATAATCACTTGATCCAGTATATTCTTTTTTATAATTTAATCTTTTTTCATTGCTAGTACTAATTAAATTATAAAAATATTCTATAATACCATAATCAACATTGTCATATTTAACTAATTCTCCATTATCTTTTATAGATCCTATATTAGTAGGTTCTATATCTAAATCTTCTGATCTTTTAATTAAATCACTTTTAACATAATCTAAACTATATCCGAATATTTTAGAATAAAATGTTAAAGCATTAATGTTTAAATTGATATAATAATTTATATCTTTTTCGATAATTCTAGGTTTATTAAACTCTAAAACTTCTACTTCTTCTTTTTTATAATTTTCTAACTTTCTATATTTTTTCCCTAACTGCTCACGCAGGGGAACAGTATCTTCTACATTAACAGATTCATCTGTTTCAATTACTTTAGCATCAACTGTTAATGTGATAGTTACCACAAAAATTACTAAAATTATTACACAACATAAAACATGTTTTAAAGCCTTATTTTTACTGGCTTTCCCTTGTTTCATATTAGTTCTCCCTCCCAGTCGAACTTCTTTATAATACCATAATAATAATGTGGTGTCAAATTTCAGTTTATTCAAGGGGTGTAAAAAATTTTTCGGGGTAAAAATTCGAAATACATGATAAAATTATGCTTAGGATAGGAAGTGTCTTAAGTA
>CANRDR010000133.1 GCA_947629425.1 uncultured Bacilli bacterium
GATTTATGTAGAAATGTCATCAGCCGGTATTGCCTTTACTGTTTCTAATAATACGATAGATGCTGCTACGCTTGAAAATAATAATTTAGTTAGACCATCCATAGTACTAAATAAAGATATAGAATATATATCAGGTAATGGTACAAAATCAAACCCATATGAAATACAATAATTATTTTAAATAATATTGAAAAAAATATTATCATATGATTAAATTAATATAGTTGGAGTATATATGAAAAATAAACTTAAAATTATTTTAAAAACTATATTAATTTTAATTATCTCTTCTATAATTGGATTTATATTATTATTTATCAGCTATAATATACCTAATAATAAAGTAAAAAATAATATTAAAGATTTTATTATAAAAGATAGTGATATGTTTCCAAAAGAAATAACTAATATTAATAATACAATAATTGATTATTATATAGAAAGTATAATGTTAACAGAGATAATTGTAGATGGTGAAGATAAATTAGATTTAGCCGCTAGTAACTATTATTTTAATGAACGTAATCCCTTAGATGGATTAACAAATTATTTAAATAATAGAGAATTATCTAAATATAATTATTCAAGATACTGGCATGGCTATTCTTTACCTTTAAAAATATTATTAAGTATATTTAATTTATCTGAAGTTAAAATAATAAATTATTATTTTCAAATGTTATTAATTATATTAATATGTCTTGAATTAAAAAATAAAAAATTACAAAAATATATTTTACCTTTCTTAATTAGTATATTTTTTATGATGCCAATGGTAATATATAAGTGTTTACCATACTCTTTAACGTATAATTTAACTCTAATAAGTAGTTTATTTATAATAAAATATTCTAATAAAATAAATAAAAATATTAACTATGTATTTTTACTTATAGGAATTTTAACAAGTTATAATGACTTATTAACAACACCTTTATTAACATTATGTTACCCATTATTAATATATTTATTAATAAGCAAATTATCTACAAAAGAAAAAATAAAAAAAGTTTTTATATTATCTATATTTTGGGCAATAGGCTATTTAGGAATGTGGTTTTTAAAATGGATAATATCATCAATAATTTTACATAAAAATATTCTTTCTGAAGCATATGATACTATATTATTTAGAATGTCTAAAACTGACTTAAAGGGAAATAATACTAAACTTTTAGATCCATTATTTTCTAACATTAAAATATTTTCTGAAGGAATAAATATTATATTACTTATGTTAATCTTTATTTTGTTTTTAATAGTAATTATTAGATTATTATTAGATAAATATAATAAACTAGATTCTTATGAAGAAATAATTCCATATGTAATAGTATTTTGTTTTCCAATTATTTGGTATATAGTAATTTCTAATCATTCACTTATACATAGTAAATTTACTTATAGAATATTAAGTATTTCATTATTTTCAATATGTATTATGGTAATAAAGTTTAACCAATTGTTAAAAAAATAGACAAAGTATAAAAAAGATGATATTCTTTTAAAGAAAAAGGAAGATTATATGAAAATAAAGTACGAATTAATAAAAGAAGAAAAAAATACACAGGCAAGATTAGGTAAAATTAAAACAAATTATGGAGAATATATGACTCCTATGTTTATGCCAGTAGGTACACTTGCTACAGTAAAAACACTTAGTCCAGAAGAATTAAAAAATGTTAATGCTGGAATAATATTATCTAATACATATCATTTATCTATAAGACCTGGAGAAGATGTGGTTATGCATGCGGGTGGATTACATAAATTTATGAACTGGAATGGTCCAATATTAACTGATAGTGGAGGATATCAAGTTTTTTCTTTAGCGGATAAAGATAACATTAAAGAAGAAGGAGTTTATTTTAAAAATCATTTAAATGGAGATAAATTATTTTTAAGCTCGGAAAAAAGTATTGAAATACAAAATAAATTAGATAGTGATATTGCAATGAGTTTTGATGAATGTATAGGATATCCTGCAGAATATGATTATGTAAAACAAAGTGTAGAAAGAACACTTAGATGGGCTAAAAGGGGTAAAGATGTTTTTAATAATGATAATCAAAGTTTATTTGGAATAGTACAAGGTGGAATTTATCCAGATTTAAGAGAATATTGTGCAAAAGAATTAGTTAAAATGGATTTTGATGGTTATAGTATTGGGGGAACTAGTGTAGGAGAAGATAAACCAACTATGTATGATATGGTTAGTATGTCTACTAAATATTTACCTAAAGATAAAGTAAGATATTTAATGGGAGTAGGAGATCCTATTGATATAATAGAAAATGTTATGCGTGGTGTAGATATATTTGATTGTGTAAGCCCAACACGTTTAGCAAGACATGGACATGCATATACTAAATATGGAAAAATAAACTTAAAGAATTCTAAATATAAAGAAGATTTTACACCAATAGAAGATTGTGATTGTTATGCTTGTAAAAATTATACAAAATCTTATATTAGACATTTAATAACATCTAATGAAACATTAGGTGCAAGACTTTTATCAATACATAATATCAGATTCTTAATTAGACTTACTGAAGACTTGCGTAATGCAATAAAAAATGATAATATTATAGAGTATAAGAAAGAATTTGAGAGAAATTATTATGGTAAAGAAAATAAGTAGTTTTTTAATTATAATTATTTTTATTACAGTATCTATATTAACAGTATTTAAAATGAATAAAAATCATGAAAATAAATTATATAATGTATTATATAGTGAAATTAAATATGCTGCTAATACTTGTTATTTAGAAAAAAAATGTAATAATGAATTTACATTACAAACATTATATGATAATAATTATTTAAATACAGAATATGATCCTATTACTAAAGAAGAATTAAATAAAGATTTAAAAATAACTATAAAAGATGATGAAGTAAATATTGAAAAATAAAAATTTAATACTCTAAAATTATAAATTAGAGTATTTTTTAAACTTTTTTAATAAAATTTTAAATAAAAAAAAGGAAATGCAAAAAAATACAGTATATATATAGTGTAGGGAGGAAAACACTATATGTATTTTTATAA
>CANRDR010000134.1 GCA_947629425.1 uncultured Bacilli bacterium
TATTAGCAATTATTACTTCATCAAGTTTAAACATTTGTCCATTGGCGTTAGATTTTAATCCGTCCATAACTCTTACAAATTTATTCACATAATCACATACTTTCTGTAACATAATTATATCATTATTTCATTTTTTTTCTAAGCTGATTTGTTTATGAATTCATGTTATCAGTTAGAATTTATATTTTATTAAGTCAACAAAAATATTTTTTTATTATGTAAAATGTGTAAAGTAATTATAAAAAATTGTATACTAAAATTAAGAAAATATAAATATACATGATATAATTATATATAGAATTACAAATAAATATTGAAAATAATGCAAGGATGTGAAATTAATGTTAAAAAAAGATATACTAAATTTAATAGAAAAATTTGAAAAAGAAACGTGGCATTATAGTGATAACAATAACTTAGATAATGATATGCAATACATTTACTCTATTGAAAATGAAATAAAAAATACTGACGAATCAGATCTAAAATTAATTTTTGATCGATTAATATCAATAATGGGAATAATTAGATTTAAATATGGTTTCGAAAGTATAATAATAAATAGTAACCCAGAACTTGAAAATTTGAAAAAAACAATTGATGATATTACACTAAATAGTGGGGATACTATTAATCAATATAATTATATTTCCACTTTATATAGCGACTATACAAGTAAAAGCAAAAAGATGGATTTTATAGAAAATAAATATGTAAATGTCCAAGGGAAAGAAGGATTATATCTAGCAATTGAATCTTTAAAATCATTAATTACTAATGATGAATATAGAAATTTATTAGATACTAATCAAGTTAAAGACATCCTTACTGATTGTGTAAAATTAAATAATGGTATTGTAGATATTAGAACTATTGAATCAAAATATAAAGAGTTAATTAAACAAATTTGGGAAAAATCATTATCAAATAAAATTGATGGTAATGGAAAATTTAGAGTTTTATTTTCAAATATTTCAGGTGGTAATTTAAAAGATACAGCTAAACTATTAATAAATAGACCTGTCCAATCCTCTTGTAGCATGATTAGTTCTGATTTTATTGCAACTTATGGATCTAAAATAAGAAAAATTGGATTTATATATCCAAGTAATTCAGAAATTATGATGATTAGTGCTTATGATTTAGCATCAAATGTCTTCGGTACTGGTTTAGTAAATCAAGAAAAAGGAACACTTCTTGCTACTCCCGAAGTTGTAGAAAAAATTGGCAAAATGCGAGCAATAAAACAAGGCGAAGATTTATACTCATCGAGCTGTTATAATGAAATTCTTGTTAATGCTAAACCTTGTGGTATTGTCGTTATTGGTTTGGGTGAAAAGGATTTAAACATTGATTATCAAGACACAAAGATGCTTTCTTTAGAAATGAATTTACCAATATATTATGTAGATACTATGCAATACAAAGACAAACTATCAGAGGAAGATAAAAATTATATAGCTTTTCATTCAATAATGTCATATCTTGGCATCTCAACTACTGATTTATTACAACAAGATAATGATTATAGTAATATTTATGAACTAATTAATATTCACAAAGAACAAATTGCAGAAGCTTTTTTAACATTAAAAAATACTAACAATTTAAATAAGGAAAATATGAATCAAATAATGAATAATATTATAGACGTTTCTAAAACTAATGGCAAAAGTAAATAATTTAATTTTTTGCTACAATTATAGAAAAAATAATAAATTTATGATATGATTTTATAGTAAGGTGTTATTGATATGAGTAATAAAGAGAAATTAATTGAAATATTAACCCAAAGATATAAAAGGTATGATGGTATATATAGAAAAAATGCCTTTGATACCGAAATAAGGTATCAATATTATAGTTTTGAAGAAATAAAGATGCTAGATAATGAAGATATAGATAAAGTAATTCAAAGATATCAAAGCAAAACTAATGAGCCAATGAGTATGAATAATAGGTTATTACTTTTAAATTGTGTTTATGAAACTATTGCTGATAATAAAAGATATAAAGAATTATTAGATAAATTAATGGATATTTATAAAATAGAATTAGATGATAGACTTACTAAACCGATTACAAGACATGATGATTTTAATTTTGTAGAAACTAGTGAATTACAACAAGCACCATACACAGCAATGCCAGAATATTCATTAGTATTAGCTAATATGTGTGTTAGATATCTGTATGAATCTCAAAAATCTTATACTGAAGATTCAATATTACCTTCAACTAAAGTTGAATCAATAATTTCTATTTATGAAAAAATTAAATATGATTTTACCAAAGTTAATCAGCAAATGCCAGAAATTCAAGAGCAAATTGTATCACAAGCAAAAGTAATGTTTAATCGCGCAAATAAAGAAAAAAATGCTAATATTGAAATAGAAAAACAAGCAAAAGAAATTGAATTAATTAATTTGCAACAAGAAATAAATAAGATGGAAAATGAAAGATTAGAAATAGAAAAAAGAATTAAAACAATTTCTAATGAAACTTTAGGATCATATTTTTCAAAACAAGTATCACAGAGATATCCAGAAGAATATCAAAAGTTCCAAGAACATAGAGATCAAGTTAGAAATTATTCGAGTAAAACTACTACAATTTCAGATTTAAAAGCAAGATTTACCAAAGTTTCTGAAGATTTACAATTTTATAAACGTGTTTTACCAGTTTACGAAAATTATTACCAAAGATTTGAAGAAATGAAAAAGGAATATCACCAACAAAGGGCAAATTCTAAACAAGAACAACAAACAATTAATAATTCTGAAACTTTTTTTAGAGAAACACCTACTCAAAATCAACAACAAATAAATGATTTCAATAAAAATATTAATAAACCGTTACAAGCAGTTGGCGAATATTCACAACAGAAAGTTAATCAAGAATCCAATATATCGCAAAATGATTTTGAGAAAGATTTAATAAGGTTTATAGAAGAAAAAAATTCTAACTTGGGAAAGGTGTCAGAAATATTAAGCGTAACTGGTTATCCAGACTCAACTTATGAAGTGAGATTTGAAAATGGCATTA
>CANRDR010000135.1 GCA_947629425.1 uncultured Bacilli bacterium
TATAACCCCCCCCATGCCAAACAAATGTTCTCATGAGAGGGATTGGTTATATAATTCAATTCTTCGTATATAATTTTTATTTTTTTGAGTACTTTTTACTCTACTAAAATGATACTACAAAAATTTAATACTTTCAAGTATTAAAAAAGAAAGATAAATTAATTTCTTTCCTTAGTTTTATAATCCTTTTTCATTCCTCTTAAGAATGTTAATTTAGAACGTCTAACTTTACCTTTTTTAACAACTGTAATACTTTCAATAACAGGACTATTTACTGGAAATATTCTTTCTACTCCAACAGATCCAATTTTCTTTCTTACAGTAAATGTTTTAGAAACAGAACCACCAGATATATTAAATACAATACCTTCAAAATATTGAACTCTTTCTTTTTTACCTTCGATGATTCTAACTCCTACTTTAACAGTATCTCCAACTCTAAATTCAGGAATATCTTTTTTAATTTGTTTTTTATTAATTTTTTCAATTAATGGATTCATAAGTCTTTCCTTTCTATTAATTTTATTTATTCTAATCATAAGTTATACTTAGCGGATTACGCTCTTTTTTAAAAAGCATTAACATTGTACCATAAGATTTCATATATTTCAATTATTTTTTATAAATATTTAATAATTTTCTACATCATCTTTATATATAGAAGTAAATAATTCAGTTTCATCATCACTATCTTTTTCTATTTCTATTTTAGGTAAATCATTTATAGTAGCAAGTCCAAAATAATCTAAAAACTCACTTGTTGTTTTATATAAATTAGGTCTTCCAGGAAGTTCAGACTTTCCAGCTTCTTTTAAAAGGCCTTTCGCTATTAGTTTTCTTAATATATGTGATGAAGATACACCCCTTAAATTATCTATTTCTATTCTTGTAATAGGTTGATTATATGCTACTATTGCAAGTACTTCTAAAGATGCTTGACTTAATGTATTAGTTTCTGGATTAACTATTAATTTTTCATAATAAGTTTTATGTTCACTTTTAGTAGTTAATTTAAATGCATCACCTAAATATGAAATTCTAATACCTCTTTCTTTAGATTCATATGTTTTTTTTAATTTTAATAATAAATCTTTAGCGGTATTTTCATCTATAGACATTATTTCACATAAATTTTTTAAATTTATTCCTTCATCACCTACAACAAATAATATACCTTCTAATACACCTAATAATTCATTCATAACTTCACTTACTTTCTAAAATAATTTCTTTAAAATTATCTTCTTGTTTAATACTTATTTCATTATTCTTAGACATTTCTAATATAGATAAAAATGTAACTATAATATATGGTTTATTTAATTCATCAAATAAAGAAGTAAAATTTATTTTCTTTTTCTTTTTAAATATATTTCTTATACTATTAATTCTATTACTTACACTTAATTCCTTTTTAGTTATTCTAGTATTTATAGGTTTTTTTAATTTTTCTCTTTCTAAAAATTTTAAAAAAGCAAGAGTTAAATCATCTAAAGTAACATTATTATCTATAGGAATATTATTACTATATTCTTTTAAATTGCTAGGTATTTTAGTATATACTTCACTTCTTGTTGATTCTAAATTTTTAAAAGTATTAGTTATATCTTTTATATTTTGATATTCTATTAATTTATTTTTTAAGTCTTCTTCTGTATTTAATTCATATTCTTCTTCCGTTTCATCATTTATATGTAATATTATTTTACTTTTTAAATGAATAAGTTCACTAGCCATAACTAAATAAGAACTTGCTAAATCAATACTTTCTTCTTTCATCTTATTAATAAATTTTAAATATTGATTAGTAATACTTTCTAAATTTATATTTTCTATATCCATTTTATTTATTTTTATTAAATGTAATAAAAGGTCCAGAGGACCTTCAAAATCATTTACACTAAAATTATAAATCATTTACAATCATATCCTTTAGCATTCATTTCAAAACTAACTTTATTTGCAGTTGTATTTAATGAATAATAATTGTTATAATTACCAGTATAATTATTTAAATCAACATTACTTATAAATGTAAAACCATCAATACTTTCTTCAATAGTAGCATTGCCATAATTATTTATTTCTTTTGCTTTTTTTGAATATTCATCAAAAATATCTAAATATTTTTTATTATCCCCATCATCTTGATATTCTTTTGTTTCTTTTACATTTTCTAACATATTGTTATTGAAAGTATAATCATATGTAGTATCATCTAATGTACATGTTAATATATTATTATTTAAATTAACTTTAGGAAATTCACTTTCTTTTATTTCTCTTATACTACCTTTAACTTCTAATATAGAATCTAATTTATTTTTAAATTTGAATGTAAATTCTTTGCTATCTTTAAATTCATCTGTTAATTTAATATTATATAACACTTTATCATTTTGTTTTAATACTAAATAATAATTTGATTTATCAAAATTAATATTATTAGATGTAGTTACTTTATAAGTAATTGATTCATTAGTTAAATTAAAATCACTTATATTAAAATTATTATTTTCAATTATAGCCTTAGAATTAATTAATATATTAGTATCATTAACAACCGGTTTAGTAGTTGTAGTTACCATATTGTTTTCTTTATCTTTTTGTTCAACAAATTTATCATGATTTGTAAAAAACTCTATTATTTCTCCATTTTTAATTAAGTCAAATACATTATAATCACCAAAATAATTAAATATAGATGGTAATATAAATATTACTCCACCAATAAGTAAAAATAATATTAAAACGACTAACGGTTTACCAGTTTTACCCTTTTTTATTCTTCCTATAACTACTGGTTCATTATTATTGCTATTATTATTCATAATTACCCTCTCAATTCTTAAAATTATTATATCAAATAAAATGTAATACTTCAATTTTATTTTAAATAAAGGGTGTAAAAAATTTTTCGGGGTGAAATAGTAGTTATTGATTAAAATAATCAACTACTATTTTTTCTATTTC
>CANRDR010000136.1 GCA_947629425.1 uncultured Bacilli bacterium
GGGTCTTGCACTATAAGTATCTGCTTTTTCTTTACCATCTCTATTTACATATCTTTTATACAAACCATCTTGATATGTATAACTTCTATATCCACTTGCTATATATAGATTAATTCCATCTGTAGCTGCTTGTGCAACCATTTGTTCAAATTGTGAATATACACCTTTATCTATACATTTTAGACAACTACCTTGTCCAGTAGCATTTTCATATGTATTGCTAGGTACATAAGTACTAGGCAATGCATAAGTTTTATTAACAATTAAAATACCATTTACATAAGTTACTCCATCAATAGTTTCTATATTAACATTTTCACTCTTTACATTACCAGAAACTTCATTAGAAGTGGTAGTATTAGGATTTACAGCAGTATTAGAACTTTGTCCAGCACCAGTTGCATTTAACATTCTTACACCTTTATTTGAAAAAATAGCCATCAATAAAAGAATAACTACCAAAAACGCTACTAATATTAATTTAATTTTTAAATTATTATTAATACTAGGCATAAAATTACCAGTTAAAAAACCGGGAGTCTTTTTAGATTTATTATCACTTGATTCTTCTGTCGATTTGTTTTCTTCTAAAGTGTCTCCATTTAACATTTGATCATTCAAAGAATTATTTAAACCACCTTTATCTGCACCACCATTTAATGAGTTTTTATTTAAATCAATTTTAGGTGTACCACCATTTGGAGAATTTTTAAAATTTAACATGCCTGACATCTTTTCAGCAGCATCTGTCATTCCACTATCTTCTAATTTAGTAGATAATTCACCAACTTTTTTTCCAACCATTGGTGTTTTATTTAATCTTTTTCCTGCAAAATTTGAAATTTTGTCAAGTTTTTTATCAATTTTATTACCTAATATTGGAACATTTTCAAATTTAGAAATTGCACCACCTGTATATGCATCTAATGCAGTTTTTCCAGCAACTTTAACTGCATGCGCTGTTGCATCTTGTTGTTTTTCTTTTTCTGTTTTTTCTTGATCTGATTCATTTTTATTAGCTTTATATTTTTCCAAAATATCACTTCCGAACTATTCTATTTTAATTGTATAATCATCTAAATATACTTCATAATTCATAATACTTATTTCTTTTATTATATAATGATTTTCATATTTATCATAGATATCAAATATTTTATGCCCATTTATATTACTTTTATAATATTTATCTATACTAGCAGCCATAACTTCTTCTGATAAATTTTTATTAACATATTCAATATATTTATCTAAACTACCGAATTTCTTTTCTCTATATTCTTTATTTAAACTGTTATATGCTTCATTTACATTAAAAATCATATTAGAAATATATTCACTAAAGTATATATTTACAATTCTATTATCATCTATATAAATAGGAGTATATTCATTCGCTTCATAATGTGTAATTCTTTCTTCAACATAATTTGTTTCTTCATCTAAATTATTTTGATTTTTCTTTACTAAAAAAAGTATTCCTAAAGATAATAATACTAATAATATACATATAATTATTATTTTTTTATTTTTTATTATTTCATTCATTTATTACACCTTCATATTCTTCTTTATCTATAGGAATTAAACTAAATACTCTTTTATCTGTATCAAGTTTTATTATGAAGTAATATTCACCAATAAAAACGCTATTTTCATCCATTTCTTCTTTGTTTAAAGTACCTTTAACGTAATATTTTTCAATATTATTATTCTTATTTTGAACATACATTTCTTTAGAAACAAATGCATATATATTATCATTTAATTTAGGAAAGAAATCATATACATTATTAGTATTAATATTATTTGTTTTTTTATATTCATCATCTAATACTTTTAAAATACTATCAGTATCTTTATTTTCTAAAAATACTACTAGTTTATTAATACTAGAATCTACAGTAAAAAACTTTGAATAATTAGTTACTATTTGAGTTTTATTGCTAATTATAGTTTCTTTTTCTTTTTTATTATTTAGTTTGTAAATTATCAAACTAATAATAACTAATATTACTAATACTATTATGTACTTATATTGACTTTTTTTTAGTTTCATAATTCCTCCTAATGATTTAAATTATAAACACCAGTATGAAATAATTCCCACTCAGACTCTCTTCTTCTTATTAATCCTCTAGATATTTCTCCTTTAGATGTTCTAGGTTTATACATAAAATTATCATATAATTCTTGTGTATTTCCATATTTTTTATATGCATCTGGAAAACCTTTAAGAGTTCCTGTACCACCATTATATGCTCTACTAATTAATGCATCAATTTGATAATCTTCTAAAGTTATTCCAGCATTTGCAATAGTTGAATAAACTTCTGTTACATCAACTTGTATTTCTATATTTTCTATTTCATCAACAACTGATATAGGAATTAAATCTCCCATTTTAGGATTATATCCTCTAGATTTAAATTCGTTTATATTTGCAGCCACATCTACTCCATATCCAACAGTTGGATGTCCATATCCATCAGAAACAACAACATAATTATTACCCTCTATTTTAGGTGGACCTTCCCAACTATGAATATATTCTATGGCACTTGTAGGAATACTACCATCGGATGAACTTTTACAAGTTGATGTTCCAGTATTTGGTCTAATATTAACATCATCCACAAAGTTCATAGGGTTTTGAGCAAATGCAGATGTTCTACCTCCAACTCTAACTTCAAAGTGTAAGTGTGGCCCTGTAGAATTTCCAGTTGAACCAACTTTTCCAAGTACTTGTCCTTGTGATACAACATCTCCTACATTTACTGTAACAGTATGGGTTTCCATATGCCCATAAACTGTAAAATTCCCATCATTATGTTCTATAACTACATAATTTCCAAGTTTTCCACCACAACTGTAATCATATCTTACACATG
>CANRDR010000137.1 GCA_947629425.1 uncultured Bacilli bacterium
CTACATATGTACATGGAATTGTTGTTATACCATTTATAGTTTGAGTTTTCTTATAAGGATTTGCAAATACATTTATGCTAAAAATTACAAACAATAAATATATAAATATTATTTTCTTAACTATTTTCATATCAATCTTCTCTATTCGTAAACAATAATATTAATCTAAGTATTTCTAATGCACTTGATAATACTCCTGCTACATAAGTTAGTGCTGCTGCAGTTAGCATAGATTTGCTGCCTTCGGAGTCTTTTTTATTTAATTTTTTAATTTCAACTAATGCTCTTTTTGAAGCATCAAATTCTACAGGTAAAGTAACTAATTGAAATACTAAGCCTAATCCAACTAATATAATACCTAACCATATTAAATTCATTGCACTCATTATAAGTCCTATAACTAAAACAATATATGCAAATTTAGTTCCTAAACTAACTATAGGAAATATTAGACTTCTAATTCTCATAAATAGATAGCCTTCTTTATCTTGTATAGCGTGTCCACATTCATGTGCAGCAACTGCAATACTTGCAATACTTGTTCCATGAAATATATCACTACTTAATTTAATTGTTTTTCTTGTTGGATCATAGTGATCTGTTAAATTACCTCTAGTTTCTACAATATACATATCATTAAGTCCATTTTTATCTAATATTTTTCTTGCTACTTCAAATCCAGTTAAATTCTCATTATTTTCTATATTTCTAAATTTTTTATATGTTACACTTACATATATTTGTGCTACTAAAGGAATTATTAATGCTAAAAAATATAAACCAATATTTTCCATTATATACCTTCTTTCTTATAAGTAGTTCCTTCTCTAGTATCTATTAATATTATACCTTCTTTTTTTAAATCATCTCTTATTTTATCAGCAAGATTAAAATCTTTATTCTTTTTAGCCTCATCTCTTTCTTTTATTTTTCTCATAATATAATCATGGTTTTCACTTAAAGTTTCTTCTCTTTTATTTATTAAATCTAAACTTAATACTTTATCAAAAGATTTAATTAGTTCTAATTTAGTATGATTATTTACTTCATTATCTTTTAATAAATCATATATTAAACTTATAGTATTTGCAGTATTTAAATCATCCGAAATAAATTCAATAAATTTATTATTGTATTTATCAAATAAGTTTTTATCTAATTCACCTGTATCTTCTATACTATTTATTTTATTTAATAATTTATTATAAGCATTTTCTTGTTGTTTTAATATATCATATGAAAATACTAATTGTTTTCTATAATGACTATTTAAACACATAAATCTAAATGATAATGGATTATAACCTAGATTTTTTAATACACTAACTGTTAATACATCACCTTTAGATTTGCTCATTTTACCTGATTCATCATTTAAATGTTCATTATGAAACCAATAATTACACCATTTATGTCCTAAATAAGCTTCACTTTGGGCTATTTCATTAGTATGATGTGGAAATATATTATCTACCCCACCACCATGTATATCTAAATATTCTCCTAAATATTTTATACTTATCCCACTACATTCCATATGCCAACCTGGATAACCTAATCCAAATGGACTATCCCATTTTAATTCTTGATCTTGAAATTTACTTTTTGTAAACCATAATACAAAATCACCTGGATTACGTTTATTTAAATCTTCTTCTACGTCTTTTCTTACGCCAACTTTAAGTTCATCTATTTTTTGATTAGTTAGTTCATAATAATTTTTACTTTTACTAATATCAAAATATACATTTCCATTAGATATATATGCTATATCTTTTTTTAATAAATCTTCTATTATTTCTATATAAAAATCTATTAAATTAGTAGCAGGCTCTACTATATCAGGCATTTTACAATTAAGTAATTTAAAATCTTTAAAGAAGGCATCCGTATAAAATGCTGCTATATCCATAACACTTTTATGTTCTTTTATAGCACTTTTAACCATTTTATCATCACCAGTATCAGCATCACTTGTTAAATGGCCTACATCAGTTATATTCATAACTCTTTTTACTTCATAACCTAAATATTCTAAAGTTTTATGTAATATATCATGTCCTATATAACATCTTAAATTACCTATATGTGCATAATGATAAACAGTTGGCCCACAAGTATAAAAACCTACATAATTTGGTTTTATACTTTTAAATTCTTCTATTTTTTTAGTTAATGTATTATATAGTTTCATAAAATATTTCTCCTTTAATATATTGTATAAAATATTTTATTTATTTACAATTAATTTTAATCAAAATATTTAATTTATATTATAGTATTTTAATATAGTTATTTAATTAATTTTTATTAAATATCATTAAAAATTTTAAATTATAATTCAAAAAAAATACTAAACTTAATTAGTATTTAAACAACATAAGGATTTTCTTTTGTTCCATTACCTTGTATTAGTTCTATATTTGATATTAATACTATAGATGGGCTAATTCCATATTTTCTTGATTGTTCATGTTCTGTATCATAATTGCTGCCATAATGTACTTCTGACAAGAATACTCTACAACTTAAAAAATATATTACATCTCTGTAGTTGCCATCATATAAAGTTATACTATTTAATGGCAATACTAGTTGATTAATTGATGATAAAAAAGAGTTAACAGTACATTTAGAATCTGACATTCCAGAAAATAATGCTTCATCTACATTTAAGACTCCTATTTTATTTTTATAAAAATGGGCTTTTTCAGAATAGTTTAATAATGCCTTTTTTTGTATGCTTACTCTATAACCTTCTTCTGTATACATACGGCTTTGACTTTGAAT
>CANRDR010000138.1 GCA_947629425.1 uncultured Bacilli bacterium
AACAAGAAATATTCTTAGGTGATATGCCTATGATGACAGATGCTGGTACATTTATAATTAATGGTGTTGAACGTGTTATTGTTTCTCAATTAGTACGTAGTCCAAGTATCTATTTTAAGCGTGAAATAGATAAAAATGGACGTCCTGTAGTAAATGGAGAAATGATACCTAATAAAGGTACATGGTTAGAGTTTGAACTTGATTCTAGAGATGTAATCTATGTAAGAATAGATAGAACTAGAAAAGTTACTGTAACGACTCTTTTACGTGCTTTAGGTTTATCTAGCGATGAAGAAATTCTAGAGGTTTTTGGTGAAAACAGATTTATAAAAAATACATTAGAAAAAGATTCTACTAAAAATACAGATGAAGCATTAATAGAAATTTATGAAAAATTACGTCCAGGAGAACCAGCAACATTAGATTCAGCTAAAAACCAATTAATTACTCGTTTCTTTGATAAATTCCGTTATGATTTAGCACGTGTTGGACGTTATAAATTTAATAAAAAATTAAATGTATTAGATAGATTATTAGGTGAAAAAGTAGCTGAAAATATTAAAGATGGTAAAGAAATAATAGTTAAAAAAGGTACAGTTATTGACAAATCTTTATTAGAAACAATAAGACCTTTATTTGAAAATGGTTATAATGTTAAAGAAGTTACAATTAATGAAGAATTAGATCAATATAATAAAATACAAGAAATAAAAGTATTTAATAAAAATGATGAAAAAGATATTATTAAAATAATAGGTAATGATCAATCTATAGATTCTAGACGTTTAACAATATCTGATGTTTATGCATCTGTATCATATTATTTAAATTTATTAGATGACATTGGAAATATTGATGAAATAGATCATTTAGGTAATCGTAGAGTTAGACAAGTTGGAGAATTAATACAAAATCAATTTAGAACAGGTATGGTTCGTATGGAAAGAGTTATTCGTGAAAGAATGACTACTCAAGAATTAGATGCTGTTACTCCAAAAAGTTTAATTAATATTCGTCCAGTTACTGCTGCTTTAAAAGAATTCTTTGGATCAAGTCAATTATCTAAATTCATGGATCAAGTTAATCCTATTGCAGAATTAACTGATAAGAGACGTTTATCTAGTTTAGGACCTGGTGGTTTATCTAGAGATAGAGCAGGAATGGAAGTTCGTGACGTTAACGTTTCTCACTATGGTAGAATTTGTCCAATTGAGTCACCAGAAGGTGCTAATATAGGTTTAATTACAAGTTTAGCAAGTTATGCTAAAGTAAATGAATATGGATTTATTATGACTCCATATAGAAAAGTAATTGATTGTAAAGTTACTGATGAAGTAGTTTATTTAACTGCTGATGAAGAAAGTGATTACTATATTAGTCAAGCTACTATAGGTATAGATAAAGATAATAATTTAACAGATAAAGAAGTTGTTGCACGTTTAAATGGTGAAAACGTTATTGTTAAAAAAGAATTAGTTAACTTTATAGATGTTGCACCAAGTCAAGTAGTTTCTATTACAACAAGTTGTATACCTTTCTTGGATCATGATGATGCTCACCGTGCATTAATGGGTTCAAACATGCAGCGTCAAGCAGTACCACTTTTACAAAGTGAAGCACCATTTGTTGGAACTGGTGTTGAGTATATTGCTGCGAGAGATTCAGGATCAACTATAGTTTGTAAGGCTGATGGTGTAGTAGAATACGTTGATAGCAAAAAAATAATTGTTAAAAATGCTAAAGATAAAGATGTATACTATTTAGCAAATTTTGAAAGAAGTAATGCTGAAACATGTATAAATCATTCTCCAATTGTTAATATTGGTGATAAAGTTCATCGTGGTGAAGTTATCGCTGATGGAACAAGTACTAATAAGGGAGAATTAGCATTAGGTAAAAATATGACTATAGCATTTATGACATTTAATGGTTATAACTATGAAGATGCTGTAGTATTAAATGAAAGATTAGTTAAAGATGATGTTTATACATCATTACATATAGAACATTATGATATAGATTGTCGTGATACTAAATTAGGACCTGAAGAAATTACTAGAGATATTCCAAATGTATCAGAAGATTCTAGAAAGAACTTAGATTCTGATGGTATAGTAAGAATTGGTACAGAAGTACATGAAGGAGATATTTTAGTTGGTAAAGTTACTCCAAAAGGTGTACAAGAATTAACTAGTGAAGAAAAATTATTACATGCAATTTTTGGTGAAAAAACTCGTGAAGTAAGAGATACATCTTTACGTGTTGCACATGGTGCTGATGGTATAGTTCATGATGTTAAAATATTTACAAAAGAAAATAGTGATGAACTTGCTGCTGGAGTATCTAAAGTTATAAGAGTATATATTATTCAAAAACGTAAGATACAAGTAGGAGATAAGATGTCTGGACGTCATGGTAATAAAGGTGTTATATCACTTATATTACCTGAAGAAGATATGCCTTACTTACCAGATGGCACACCAGTTGATATAATATTAAATCCACAAGGAGTTCCATCTCGTATGAACTTAGGACAAATATTAGAATTACACTTAGGTATGGCTGCTAAAAAGTTAGGTGTATATTGTGCTACTCCAGTATTTGATGGAGCAACAGTTGATGATATTGCACAAATGATGGATGAAGCAGGATTAGAAAGTGATGGAAAAACTGTTCTTTATGATGGACGTACAGGAGAACCTTTTGAAAACCGTGTTGCAGTAGGGGTAATGTACATGATTAAATTACATCACATGGTTGATGATAAATTACATG
>CANRDR010000139.1 GCA_947629425.1 uncultured Bacilli bacterium
CTTAAGACACTTCCTATCCTAAGCATAATTTTATCATGTATTTCGAATTTTTACCCCGAAAAATTTTTTACACCCTTTTATAAAATTCACTTACTAAAGGTCTATATCCATATTTTTTTAATATATTATATGATATTTTATAATTTTTTTTATTAAATTTTCCAGTTATAATATATCTTAAATATTGTTGAAAATACTTATCTATTTCTTTTAAACTTATAGTTGTATTAATTATATTAAAATACCATTTTGACCATGTTAATTCATTAGGTAATATATTATCATAAAACTTATAATTAAATTTTTTATTCATTATAAATAATGCTTTTTCATAATTTTTATTATTATTTAACATCCATCTTCTTATTTTTCTTGCTGATTTTCTTATTTTTAATTTTATTTTTCTTTTAGTAGAATTAGATATATCTATAATTTTATTTTTATAAGAAAATCCTAAAAACTCCCATTTTTCATTTGGATTAATAAATTTTCTTTTATCTTCATTTATAGTTAATTTTAAACTAAATATTTTTTCATCTAATAAGTTTTTTAATTCATTAATTCTTTCTTTATTAGAAAATAGTATAATATCATCTGAATATCTTACATATAAAATATTATTTTCATAAAAATATTTATCTACTCCTAATAAATATATATTAGCTAGAAAAGATGATATTGGTATGCCAGCCATTATTCCTTTATTTTCATATTTTATTATATTATTATCTAATACACGTTTATCTATTAATATATTTTTTAATACTTTAAATAGTAAATTATCATTTAAAAATATTTTTAATTTTGGTAATAAAATATCTATATCAACACTATTAAAATAATTATGTATATCTATTTTATAACCGTATAAATTATCTATATTACTTGTATTTATTATTTTGTAAAATGCTTGTTTTATACTAATATTTTTTCTAAAAGAATATAAGTTATCATAATATTTATTATCATATTTAATAGACACTAAATATGAAATAAATTTTAAAATCATCATTTCATCTTCATTATATGAATAAACTATACGTTTTTCTTTTTTATTTAGTTTATTAATAGAATGTTTTTTAGGTATAGAAAAAACATAAGTATTATTTACTATTTTAGTTGCTATATTAATATATTTTTTTTCTAAAATATATTGTTCTAAATATTTTATTTCAGATTTTATAGCAGAAGTTTGATTTTTTTTAAAATTTAAAAATTCTATCCATTTTTCATGATTCAATAAATCATATATTACTGATTTCATATACCACCAAAAAAAGCAAAAAAGAAAAATTTAATATTGATTTATCAATACAAAACTGAACTGTTAGCGTGTTACTTGCAAAACATTTTTACTGCTAAAGCTTCATTTTACCACAAGTGTGTTTTTACACATCTTTTTTGCTAAATAAATTATATAATATTTATTATTTTATAGTCAAATATTTAAAAACCATTTATTTATAATACTTTTATGAAAATTTACATTAGATGCATCAATTTCTTTTATTATTTCATCTATAATAAAATCTATTCTCATAAGAATCTCTTCTTTCATATTTATTTTAATAAACTAAATTATTATATTCAATAGTTTCGACAAAATATTACATATTAATTATATAAAAAAATACTAAAATTAATTAGTATTATATTTCATAAGCATTTGTTTTTGTTCCATCTCCCGATTTTATTTTTATATTATTATCTAATACTATGGATGGTCTTATTAAATAAGCAATTTGTAAAGGTTGATAATGTAATCCTCCATTATATCCATCTATAATTAATATTCTATCTCCTGATTTATCATTTTCTGTTAAATCTGATTCATGATAGGCAAGAGATAGTGTCCAATATTTTTTATCTTTCAAATATAAATAATGTGTTTTAGCATTTTCACTATATGCTGTTCCTGCAAGTGTTGCTTCATCTGCCGTTAATATGCCTATATAATCTTCTATTGCGTTTTTTTCGTCTAATAAACTTGTAGTTTTTTTTGTTACTAATCTATACCATATTGAAGAATATGCACTTTCTTGACCATTATAGTTAGGTATTAATGTATTTGCATTTCTATACCAAGTATCTATATCACCTAAATACCATTTTTCTTTTTTTATATAATTTTCTTTATTTATATTTTTAAATTTTTTTTCAAACCAAGCATCAAGTTTCTTTTTAATACATGTTTCATTATCTTTTGTACAATTTTCATAATCTACTTTTCTAGAACTTTCTAAAGTTCCTTCTCCTTTATAACCAAATGTACCATCACCTATAGTAGCATTGTTCTGAGAAGTATTAGCATTACAATTTGCTTCACTATCTTGAAGTACTAATTTAATTGAACCATCGCCTTGTATTCTAACAACTCTCCAACACATATTACTAAAATTTAAATAATTATCTTGTATATTACCTCTAAAATAGTATGATTGTCCTAATGTATCTTCTGTTATACTTAAAGTTTTTTCATCTATTCCGCTTACTTCTTTTGCAGGTACTGTTTCTGGTACAGGGGATAATTTTGTTGTATTTGCTGTTTCTTTGTTATCTCTTACATCTTGTGCATTCTTTACTATTTCATATGCTAGTGTTCCTTCATCAAAAGGATTTTCATCTATCTCGTATGCCTTCTCCT
>CANRDR010000140.1 GCA_947629425.1 uncultured Bacilli bacterium
CTTGAGGCTCTGCTTGTAATATAGCCTTTTAGGCGTTATGAGTAAAATACCTCCGGCTAAGCCGGAGGATATTTATTACAATGATAGTCCTTTACTTTTCTTTTGATTTTGTTGATTTCTAAATCTGACTTGTTCTTCATTTGTTTGTTGTATATGCTGATCAATTAAAGCTTGTTCTTCTGTTGTTAAAGTTGCTCCAGTTTTTTGCTTGAACATTAATCTTCTTATTTTTATAGCTTTATCTGTATCTTTTGCTTGATGCTGAGCTTCAGAATCTGGAACTTTTCCTTGAAAAATTGTATCTGTAACATCCCCATAAGTTAAATGATTTTTTTGGTGTGCAATTGCAGTTTGTTCTTGAGCTTTTTCCAATGGTGCTTTTTTCTTATCGAAATACTTTTCATCTATGGCTTCTGATGAATAAACTAATTGTATTGATTCTTCTTCTATTGAATCCCCTTTGGTATGCAAATCTTTATGTGTAACTTCAATTTGTGCTTTTCCCTTTTTAAAATCTTCTAATTTATCGTTATCAATAGAAAAAATAGCAGGTTTATAATATGCACCATCTTTCATTATTGGATTTGTAAAATCTATTAACATTGCTTTTCCATTTCTAATGATGCAATTATATGCATGTCCTTCGTTGGTAATTCCTTTTTCATTAGATAAGTATCCAAATATCATCATTGGATTATATCCTAGAAAAGCTAATATATTTTGTGCCATTGCACTTTTTTCGACACACATAGCTGTACCATTTTGTTTAAAATCACTTATAGAAAGAGGTTCATCATCTATATCTGCTCTTGAGTTGTATAATGCATTTCTTCTACTTTCACTACTATGCAAACCTAAATAATTAATTATGCTACATTGAATTATATTCATAATGTAATTATTATTTATTTTTCCATCTCTCATTATGCTTTGTGGTTTTGCTTTTTTTATATAATCAATTACAGATTTATAAAAAGATGTATCATCCATTCTAAATGAAGCTAAGTCAAATTGCATTTTTCTTAATTGAGTTTTACTAGGTATGAATCCTTGGACCTCTGTATTTTCCTTTTCTCCTCTTGCTCTTCTCAAAGTATAACTAGTGCTAGAAATTTCATCCCTATCTTCTATAGTTGTTCTTTCTAATAATTCTACCCTGTCTACAATCCATGAATCAATTTCTGCATTATCCATATTTATTATTTGTGCAATAATATCTTTTTCATCCATAATTTTTTCTCCAATCTAATTATTTTATAAATATAATTTTATATTTATTTACCTTTAAAAAAAATGATTATTTTATTTAGAATTTTATAAAATAAATTTTGTGGTTTATATTCAATCATTTGAACATTTTCTGTTATTTGTGTATCTACAATATTGTTATTTCGTTTCTTAAATAAATTATCTGGATTATATTTTTCTTCAAGTTTTTTCTTTTCTTCTTCATTTTTTGCTAATTCATTAAGAAAAACTTGTTTTTCTTCTTCATTTTCGCACCAGTAATTTATATTTAATATTGCTAGCAATACTATTGTTTCTCTTTTTAAGTTTTGTTGTATTAATGGTATATTTACATCTATTGCTGGCTTGTAATCAACCATTTTTTCTTCTTTGAAAAAAGTTCTTACCTTTTCTGGTACTTTCTCTCTATATTTATCTTCTAATAAATTTAATATTTCGTCTATTTCCGCATAAGCCATCATATTATCCATTAACATTTGTATTCCTCCAATATTAACTTTTGTTATTTGTAAAAAATTTCTATATATTTTATACCATTAAATCAAAAATATTTCAACACTTATATACTATAGATTTATTTTATATTCAAGTATTTTTCATATTCAATCTCTATAAAATTGCTTTTCTAAAAATTCTGCTTGTTCTTCTGTTAGCCTGTTGTTAACTACTGCTAATTTTAATAATGCTCTAATATTTTCCCATTTCATACACTTGGAATAACCTTTTGCAGTTAGTTCTACATATTCTATAACTTCTTCAAATATATAATAAGGCACATCAAATTCTTTGTTTATCTGCTCCATATAGTGTTACTCCTTTTGGATATTTTAAGTATATAAATATTGTAAAGTGTTAACACTTATAAATATAACATAAAAAAATAATAAAATCAATACATATAAAAATTTATGGAGTGATAAATATGTCATTGATTGCAAGATTTGATGGAAATATGAATGTAATAGGTAGATTATTAAAAGAATATAGAATGAAAGAAGATTTGTCTTATGAAAAACTTTCTGCTAAATTAGAATTGATGGGTATTAGTATTCATAAACAAAGTTTATATGATATTGAAACCAATAAAAGAACTGTTAAAGATTATGAATTATTCGGTATAGCTCATGTGCTTGGAATAGATGTAAATGACCTATTAAAAGACATTAGCAACAAATTTTAAATAGAAATTCTTGAAAATTGTTTGACATATACTAAAATAAATGCTATAATAATATTAGCTTAAGCGAAGTTGTCTAGTATAGCCTGACAATAACGCACCAGATATG
>CANRDR010000141.1 GCA_947629425.1 uncultured Bacilli bacterium
CTAAAAAAATAAAGCATTGATGAAATCACGTTTACTTTAAAAGTGACAGGAGAAAGAAGGATAATACTTGATTATCTGTTACCAGCAAAAATAAAAGTACAAAGGAAATTATTAAGGAGTTTTTCGACTAATGGATTACAATAAATCATATCCTAAAGAATTTAAAAATGATAAAATGTTTGTTGAAAAAAATAAATGTTTTTTTATTATGCCATTTTCTCAAGAATTCGATCTAGTTTATGGAATTCTACAAGAGGCTTTACTTAACAAGGGATACCTACCAGTACGTGTTGATGATGTATCTGGCAGTACTGCTATTATGAATAAAATTATGATTGAAATTTTAACATCACAATATGTTATTGCAGATCTTTCTAAACTTAATCCTAATGTATTTTATGAACTAGGAATTGCACACTGTTATAAAGAAGCCAGAAATACTATATTAATTAAGGATAAAGCAACTTTAGCTCCTTCTGATATTAGGCATATAAATTATATTGAATATGAAAAAAATAATTTAATTCTATTAAAAGAAAAAGTTTTACATACGTTGGAGGATATAAAATATCTGAGTGAATTAGAATCAACCCTTATTTTTCATAAAATAATTTCCCCAAAGGATGATAATGGGAATATTATAACTAATTTGCTTGAAAGCGCCTTATCAAAAGATGAAATTATTTTAATGTGTAGAATACTAAATAAAGAATATTCTCTAGATGATACGCATGAAATTGAATCATTTGTTGAAAAATATATTAACATGATTCCTAAAATGATTAAAAATGAATTTAAACGCAAACATATAGACATAATAACAAATTCATTGGTACGACTTCTTGTTGAATGTATCGAGTGCAATTTTATATCTGTTAAAGTAAATGAATTACTTTATACAAGGGTATTATTTTCTGATTCAATTGATTCTATTAAATTCAGAACTACTATTGCACTTGAATTTGCAAAAGAAGGAAGACTAATTAATGTAGTTGCTCCTTGGATTATTGAATATTTTTCTCAATCAAAATCAACACATATTGACTTGAATAGATATGGTATTGAAGCATTCCTTCTTTCAACATCCAATTTAGAGATAAACCAAGCAATAATAAATGCAGTATTTGCTTCTGATCGTCATATTCGTGAACACATGGCTGATATTATTGGAGAAAAAGTTCTGTGTGAGGCGCGAGGAAATTTGGTTATCCAACTAAATCGAGAAACTAACCTTTATACAGCATCAAGTTTAATGGAAGCATTAGGAAAAGTGGGTGAGTTTGAAGATATTCCTATAATTTTTAAATGGCTTGAAGTCAATTACAATAGTATTTGTAATCCAGGTGGCAATTTTGTTTTTAAACATGCCAAGAATGCTATAACATCCTTGGATTGTTCAGAAAAAGGCACTTATATTAATCAGTTTTTAATAAAATATAAAAAAGATTTCCCGTATTTTTAAATAGCTTTGACCTGCTAATTTACCTAGCGATACTTATAATGGAAATAATCTTAAGTCACAGTATTTTGTATAATCCTTAATATCGGTTTTCTCATAAAACTGTTTAAAAATTATACAAAGGAGATTCCTTTTTTCATGTTCCTTAAAAGAAGAATTATGCAATAAAATTAGTAAATTTTGAATGCATTTTTCATAATATGAATAGAAGTAATTTTCATTTCCATTCCATAAATTGTTCGCAATTAAAAAATTTCGAAAACTAGGAAACACCTCATAAAATTCTATAATATTTGATTCCGAAAACGAATGCATAACAGAATCATCACGTTGAAAATAATAAAGATTAGCACCCGATAATAATTGAATTTGATTTGCGAAAAGCAAACATTTAAAAATAAAAATATCATCCTCATAAAAATATCCATGAAACTGTATATTATGCTTAGAAATCAAGTTAGTTCTTATTATTTTATTGCCTAATAACGGGCTAATATATATATTAGAATTTATTGAACGTGTGAATATGTTTAGAGCATATGAATTTGAAATAGTATTATCATCCTCATAAAAGTAGCGTTTAAGACATTGACTTCTGCTATAAACTGTTTGAATGTTCCAAAGCGCAATATCAATACAATTATCTTTTTCTAACTTTTGAATAGCTTTAGAGTAACAGTTACTGTCAATCCAATCATCACCGTCTAAAAAGGCTATATATTTTGTGTCTACCAACGACAGGCCTAAATTGCGACAATATGACACACCTTTATTTACTAAATTTCTATATAATGTAATATTTTTATTGTTTTTACAATATGCAGATAAAATATTGTATGTATTATCGGTGGATGCATCATCAATAATCAGGATTTGTAAATCATCAAAATTTTGATTTAATATTGAATCCAAACAGATTTCTATATTGTTTTCAAGATTATATACCGGGACAATAACGGTTAAAAGATATCTACCATTCATCTTTAGCATTTCCTGTTCCTTTTCCTCAAATTGCTTAATATTAATAAAAATGCTGACAATAGATAATCAAGTATTATC